>VGWZ01000062.1 GCA_016873595.1 Nitrospira sp. | reverse complement strand
TTATCCTTTGTTAACATTTCATCCCTCCAACTTCTTAATAGCCTTTTCGATTTGTTTCTCAAAAGCTATTATTTCCTTTTCCCAGTGAGCTATACATCCTTCATTAGGAAAAGATTTTTGTCTTTCAGTCTCAATTTTTTCTTTACGTTCTATTATCTGTCTTTTTAGACTTTCTATCTTCTTTTGTAACTTATTCTTTTTCATAAAGAACTATTTACCAAATTATATCATGAAAGTTAGACTAATTTTTGATAAAATCAATGGCATCGACTTCTTTAGATAGTAGAGAATTGGCATAAAAATAGCTTTATGCTGCTTTTTAATGGCAGCAATAAGTTCATTAACTGCGTCTGTGTTTTTCGTTTGTCCTTTAAATCAGCTTTAAATCAGCCAGAACTTGTCTCAGCTTTTCTCTATTTTCTGGAGACATCTCGCAGAGTGGAAGTTTGAATTCTTCCTGTATTCTGCCCATCATCGCAAGTGCTGTTTTTGCAGGTATTGGGTTTGTCTCTATGAACATTGCCGCATTGAGAGGCTCAAGTTTATAATGAAGTGCCCTTGCCTTGTCGTGCTGTCCCTTCACCCATGAAGAACACATCTTCGATACGTCGTTTGGAGCAACATTTGCAGAAACAGATATGACACCTTTTCCACCGAGGGCAAGAAGTGGCAGTGTCGTAAAGTCATCCCCTGAAATAATAGCGATCCTGTCTCCGCAAAGTCTTATAACCTCACTCACCTGTTTCATATCGCCTGTCGCTTCTTTTATTGCAACAATATTTTTAATCTCTGCAAGACGGGCAACAGTTGGTGGAAGCATGTTTACCGCAGTTCTTCCTGGTACATTGTATAATACAATAGGTATATCAACTGCCTCTGCAACTGCCTTGTAATGCCTGTAGAGACCTTCCTGTGTGGGCTTGTTATAGTACGGTGTAACAAGCAGGGCTGCATCTGCACCTGATTTTTTAGCCTCTTTTGTGATCATTATCGTCTCATCAGTTGCATTTGCGCCAGTCCCTGCAATTACAGGAATCCTTTTATTAACAGTTTTTACCGTAAAGGCAATTACTCTGTAATGCTCCTTATAATCGAGTGTTGAAGCTTCACCTGTTGTGCCACAAGGCACTATACCATTAGTTCCCTGAGCTATATGCCACTCTATTAAATCGCCAAGGGCCCTTTCATCAACCTTCCCCTTTTTAAAGGGTGTCACAACTGCTACCATTGATCCCTTAAACATAGCTACCTCCTTATGTGAAAACTTACTGCAATAATGAAGAACTCATTTTAACTGTGCCTTCAAAAACCTCTGCAGCAGGACCTGTCATATAGACATGGCCATCCTCCGCCCATTCTATAAAAAGGTCTCCACCGAGAAGATGAATAGTTACATTCTTTCCTGTAAGATGCTTAATATTTGATGCAACAGCTACAGCCGCGGCACCAGTACCACATGCCATGGTTTCACCCGAGCCTCTTTCCCATACTCTCATATTTATCTCTGCGGTATTAAGTATCTCTATGAACTCTACATTTGTTCTCTTAGGGAATAGAGGATGATTCTCTATCATCTGGCCATAATATGGTACAGGGAAATGAGAAAGATCGTCAACGACAATAACTGTATGTGGATTCCCCATAGATACACATGTAATATGAAATACCTTATCGTTTATTTTAAGCGGGTAATCTATAAATACCCCCCCTATCCCCCCCTTACCAAGGGGGGGATTAGGGGGGGGTGTTTGACCTTCTTCTCCCAACTCCTTTATGTTCACTGGTATTTTCTCTGGTTCCAGTATCGGTTCTCCCATGTCAACTTTTACCATATCACCTGCCTTTTCAGGCCTTATAATCCCTGCGAGGGTCTCTATATCAAGGACATCTTTATCTGAAAGATTTCTGTCCCAGATGTATTTTGCAAGGCAACGTATCCCATTCCCGCACATCTCTACTTCACTGCCATCTGCATTAAAAATCCTCATCTTAAAGTCTGCGATAGTTGAAGGATAAAGAAGCAGGAGCTGATCAGCACCAACTCCAAAGCGTCTTTGGCATAATTTTTTGCTGAAAACTCCTAACTCTGAACTCTGAACTCCAAACTCTTTTTTTCTGCAGTCAATAAGGATAAAGTCATTGCCGAGGCCGTGCATCTTTATAAAGTGTATATTCATTTTAAAAACGGCGGGATCATATCATTTCTTATAAGGTCACTGTATGTCTCGCGTTCCCTTATCAAAAAATGCTCTCTCCCTTTAACCATTACCTCTGCGGCTTTTGGCCGGCTATTGTAATTTGAACTCATAGAAAATCCATACGCACCTGCACTCATCACCGCAAGATATTCTCCCTGTTTTATCTTTTTAAGTTCTCTATCCTTTGCGAGAAAATCGCCTGATTCACATATTGGGCCAACAACATCAGCAAATATTGTCTTCCTCTTTTTTCTGACAACAGGAAGTATATGGTGATATGCATCGTAAAGTGACGGCCTTATCAGATCGTTCATCCCAGCATCCACAATAATGAACTCCTTATCTTCACCTTCCTTCAGAAAAAGTGTCTTCGTCACAAGTATGCCTGCATTGCCTACTATGGATCTGCCAGGTTCTATTATCAATGTTACCCTTCTTTCTTTAAGGAGAGGAATGAGATTTTTTGCGAGGTCCTTTGGAACAGGAGGCTCCTCATTTCTATAAAAAATACCAAGTCCGCCTCCGACATTAAGATATTCTATCTTCACTCCCTGAGCAATAAGTTTATCCATAAGAATGAGTATTCTCTTTAATGCATCAACAAAAGGAGAGACCTTTGTTATCTGCGAACCTATATGCTTGTGAATACCGATAACATTGACATTCCTCATTCTCGATGCAATTCGATAATTCTCTAAAGCATCCTCGATTGGAATGCCGAATTTATGTTTTCTTAACCCTGTTGCAATGTAAGGATGTGTTTCAGGATCAATATCAGGGTTAATCCTTAATGCAACCGCCGCTCTCGTTTTCATTATTCCAGCAACTCTATCAATTTCTCTGAGTTCGTTTTCTGACTCCACATTAAACATGAGGATCTTTGACTTCAAAGCAAATAGTATCTCTTCTTCTGTCTTCCCAACACCGGCATATACAATCTTTCTTGGTGAAATACCTGCCTTTAATGTAATGTAAAGTTCACCACCAGAGACGATATCAGCACCACCACCATTTTTTGCAAATAATCTGAGGATTGCACTGTTTGAGTTAGCCTTGACAGCGAAACAGATGATGTGAGGATAGCCATTAAAGGCATCGGTATATGCTCTGAAGTGTCTTAAAAGAGTATTGTAGCTGTATATATAAAGTGGTGTGCCATATTTCTCTGCAAGTTCCATAACAGGTAAATCTTCAGCAAACAATTCACTCCCTCGGTATTGAAACAGATGCATTAAAGGTCTCCTTGTGCTGATTGTTCTTGGTTTTGCTCTATTTTAAACATATTTTCCTTTTATCTCAAGGGATAAAAGGAAAAGGTTTTACTTTTAGGTGTCGTATAAAAATTCTTCATCAGCCTTTCCTATATCAATTTTCAAAGAAATAAGCGAGTTTGGATTTAATTTTCCTAAATATGTTACATTTTTATATTGTGGGAAAGAACATTACAGAGAAGATATTCGAAACACATAAGGTCTACGGTAAGATAAAAACAGGTACTCCTGTTGGGCTAAGAGTTGACCATGTATACACTCAGGATGCAACAGGTACAATGGCATGGCTTCAGTTTGAGGCCATAGGACTTGACAGTATAAAGGTACCGCTCGCTGTATCGTATGTTGATCACAACATGATTCAGTCAAATTATATGAATGCTGATGACCACCTCTTCCTTCAGAGCGCTGCAGCAAAATTTGGTGCATATTTCTCAAAGCCTGGTAATGGTATCTCCCATCAGATACACCTCGAACGATTCGCTGCTCCGGGGAAAATTGCCCTCGGTACAGACAGCCATACCCCAACCGGCGGGGGCATTGGCATGATAGCGATAGGAGTCGGGGGACTTGATGCTGCAACTGTTATGGCAGGTGCTCCTTTTGAACTCACCATGCCACAGATTATGCGTATAAAACTCAGTGGCAAACTACACATACCCTGGGTCACCGCAATGGATGTAATACTGAAAATTTTAAGGATGCTCACCGTCAGGGGAGGAATTGGTAAGTTCCTTGAGTACGGTGGCCCTAGCGTAAAAGACCTGAGTGTAACAGAAAGGGCTACTATCACAAATATGGGAGCAGAGCTCGGAGCCACGACCTCTGTATTCCCAAGTGATGAGAGGACTAAGTTTTTTCTCAAGGCACAGGGGAGAGAGTCTGATTGGATTGAGCTTCAGGCTGATGAAGATGCTGAGTATGAAAGTAGTATCGAGATAGACCTGAATTCTATTGAACCCATGATTGCCAGACCACATAGCCCTGATAATGGTGTACCCATTAGGGAACTTGCTGGTACAAAAATAGATCAGGTCTGCATAGGAAGTTGTACAAATTCATCATATCAGCTCATGAAATCAGTTGCTTCCCTATTAAAAGGCAATTCTATTGCAAAAGATGTGAACCTTTTGATAAACCCTGGATCAAAACAGGTGTATGAGATGCTCTCACGCGAGGGACTCATCGCAGACATGATTGCCGCAGGTGCAAGGATACTTGAATGCTCTTGTGGGCCGTGTATTGGTATGGGTGGTTCACCTGGTACGGGACAGGTATCAATTAGATCATATAACAGAAACTTTAAAGGACGAAGCGGAAATAAAGATGCCTTTGTCTATCTCGCAAGTCCGATCTCTTGTGCTCTATTTGCTCTCAAGGGCGAAATCATTGATCCCCGTGATTCAGGATTCAGTATTGAGAATCCTGATGAACCATCGACGTTTCTTATAAACGACACTATACTCATCCCACCAGTAAAAGATACGAGCACTATAAAGATTATCAAAGGGCCAAATATAAAAGAGGTGCCCTTGAAAGAACCACTCCCTGAAAAAATTGAGTCAGAGGTACTTATTAAGCTTGACGATAATATCACCACAGACGACATAATGCCTGCAGGCTCTGCAATCTTACCCTTTCGTTCAAATATACCTGCACTATCAGAATTTGTGTTTTCCAATCTTGACAATACCTTCAGCAAACGTGCAAAAGAAGCAAAGTCAAAGGGTGGAGGAATTATCGTCGGAGGTGAGAATTATGGACAGGGCTCATCAAGGGAACACGCAGCAATTGCTCCAATGTACCTCGGACTGCATGCAGTAATCGCAAAGTCCTTCGCACGTATTCATAGGTCCAACCTGATAAACTTCGGGATCCTCCCGCTTTGTTTCTCAAATTCTGAAGACTATAACAAAATCAAGAAGGGTGACAGACTACTATTAAAAGATATAGAGGAGTCATTAACAGGAAATCAAACTTACACAGTATACAACCTGACAAAGAATTATTCTTTCGAGGTATTTTCTAATCTCAATGACAGGGAAAAAGAAATCATTCTCAATGGCGGGCTCCTGCCACACACAAAGAAACGCTTCCACGTTATTTGACAAGAAAACTATCGAACAGGTAAATTAAAAGATAATTTTGGGCCGCTAGCTCAGTTGGTAGAGCACCGCCCTTTTAAGGCGGGAGTCGTTGGTTCGAATCCAACGCGGCTCACCAGTACGTCCCCATCGTCTAGCACGGCCTAGGACATCGCCCTTTCAAGGCGGTAACACGGGTTCAAATCCCGTTGGGGACGCCATAAAAATTATTAATGAATAAGGTCATTGTTCTCCTCGGCCCCACAGGTGTGGGAAAGACAGGTGTCTCAATCCTACTCGCCAAAGTACTCAACACAGAAATAATCAGTGCAGATTCGATGCAGGTTTATAAATATATGAATATCGGAACTGCCAAGCCAACACCAGAAGAAAGGGCTGCAATCACACATCACATGATCGATATCGTTGACCCGTGGGAATCATACAGCACGGGTAAATATATTGAAGCGGTAGTGCCTATCATTGAAAACGTCCATAAAAAGGGGAAGATTCCTCTTATAGTAGGTGGAACAGGCCTTTACATTAAGGCGATGACAAGAGGTATTTTCAGCGGTCCATCTGCTGACTGGACTTTGAGAAAAGAACTCCTTTCAATGGAAGAGGAAGAAAAACGATCTCTGTATAACTATTTAAAAGAACTCGACCCCGATGTTGCAGAGAAAATAACTACGAATGATACACGGAGGATTATACGGGCCTTAGAGGTCTGTCTAAAGAGCAATAAGAGCATGTCAGAGATGCAGAAAAAATTTACTAAGCCCCTCCCTTATGAGTTTGTAAAGATAGGTCTTCAAAGAGAGAGAAAAGAACTTTACAGGATGATAGAATCCAGAGTTGATGAGATGATTAATATAGGTCTTGTAGAAGAGGTAAAAAATATCCTGAAGATGAATCCTGATAGGACACCAATGCAGGCAATCGGATACAAAGAAATCGCAATGTATCTTCACGGTGGGATTACCATAGATGAAGCGATAAAGCTCATAAAGAAAGGATCAAAAAGATACGCAAAGAGACAACTTACATGGTTTAATAAGGAAAAGAGCATCCACTGGATAGATATAACAGGTATCCATGACAATACTGTCATTCTCGATCTTATTTCTGATGTTTTGTCATAAATCAAGTTGTATTAGATGGAAGTGTTTCGTTGATCTTTTCGAACCCTCAATTAGGCTTGCAATATTAAAAAAAATACTTTAAGGTAAAATAAAAAGGAGAAGAATCATGACCACTACACCGAGGATACAAAACCTTCAGGACAACTTTCTCAATGTGCTCAGGAAGGACAGGACACCTGTGGTTGTCTACCTTACTAACGGGGTGAGGTTAAAGGGAATAATAAAAGGTTTTGATAGCTTTGTAATCCTTTTGAAGGAAAATACTCACTGTCTTATTTACAAGCATGCCGTATCAACAATAGTACCTGAAAAGGACGTAGACATTAGATTTGAAGAGCAGCAATAACCTCAGAAACCCGATCCCCACTGTGGACATTATCATAGAATATAATGAAGGCATTATTCTTATAAAGAGAAAGAATCCTCCTGAAGGATGGGCCTTGCCCGGAGGGTTTGTTGACTTTGGAGAGAGCCTTGAATCTGCTGCGATTCGGGAAGCAAAAGAAGAGACAGGACTTGATATTGAATTACTCAGACAGTTTCATACATACTCTGATCCAAAGAGAGACCCGAGGCATCATACGATCACCACAGTTTTTATCGCAAAGGCCAAAGGCAGGGCTGTTGCAGGAGATGATGCGAAAGAAATCGAAATATTTCATAAAGACAATCTGCCTGAACAGATTGCTTTTGACCATAGAGATATCCTTAATGATTATTTTAGTGGAGGTGTCAAGTAGATGCTCAAAGTACTGAGAACACATGCAAAGTATTTCTACGTCCTTTTTTTCATAGTTATCCTTTCCTTTATATTCTGGGGTGTGGGCACGGTAGATCAAACAGGTGATGCTGGAATTGTTGCAGAGGTTGGGAAATACAAAATAACATCTGAGGAATACTGGAAAACCTATGAAAATGTACTACGCTTTTACAGAGATATATATAAAGATAGATTTGATGATGAGATGGAAAAGAAGATGAAGCTGAGAGAAAAGATTCTTGACTCAATGATAAATGACAGGGTGCTTCTTATAGCTGCAAAGGATGCAGGAATTCGCATAAGTGATGATGAACTCCATGAAGCAATAACACAAGAACATGCGTTCATGCGAAATGGAGTCTTTGATAACAACGTGTACCTCAATAGACTCAGGCTAAACAGGATTACTGTTGAGGCATATGAGAGTTTAAAGCGTCAGGAACTCACACTCAGCAAAATAAGGCGGTTAATAGAGCTGTCTGTTGACATTACAGATATCAGCCCTGATTTGAAAGAAGTATCTGGTGATGAGAGAACAGCAAAGATGCTCAGACAGGTTATGCTCAATGACAGGAAAGAAAAGGCTATAAGGTCGTATATTGAGGGTCTGAAAAAACAGATAAAAATCAAGGTCAATACTCAGCTTATCTCAGGATAAACACTGTAAGATATCCTGTGGTATGACTGCTTGAAAAACCTTAAATTTTTATAGTAGCATTAACTAACCTAAGCCGAAGTGGTGGAACCTGGTAGACACGCACGTTTGAGGGGCGTGTGGGGAAACCCATGCGGGTTCAAATCCCGCCTTCGGCACCATTTTTTTCCCTTTAACTCACTATCTTTTCATTCTTCTACAGAACAGTACCAATGAGAGAAGTATCAGGACTTCTCCAAGGGCAAATAAATGCCAGTTATAAGAAATCGGAATATAATGTGCGACAATTTTCTGAAAATCAGGATCTGCTCTTAATGTCCAGAAACGTGCTATAAATCCGTGCTGAATAATTATTCGGGAGTAATCCAACACAAAAGTAACAAGAATAATAAGAGCGCCACCAATCAATAATATCCATTCACGTAAACTTATTCTCACCAGATATCCTTTTTGTTGAAAATGAAGAACGCATCCTGAAATGAGTATCATGGTTACAGAACAGATAATCGGTACCAGGACAGGCCCAACCCATGCTACAGGAATAAGGAATAGGATATCCCATGTGAACAATGAGGGAGGCCAGTTCAACAGAACCTTTAACCATACATAATAGAAAATATCCCATATACCGAAGCTGAACAGAAAGAACGAGAGCCTTTCAGGGAAATTCCTTCCGGCAATTATGCCTATGGAAAAAAGCATCACCATTGTTGCAATTTCCCGTAAGTATTCAATGGAAAGCGTTTCAATGGCCATGAGTGTCAAAGGAAATGTAAACCCTTCAGGGTAGTACAACTCTCTCAGGTAAACCACCACTGCTGCTTCAAGAAAGCCCATTGCGATACCAAAAATGATGAGTAAAACAATACGGGAAACTAATGTATTTTCTCTTTTTTGTTTTTTATTCATTTCATCAACAACCTGTAATTTGCATTTTAATGAGAATTAACAGTATTGATAACATTACGGTTAGGAGAATAGGGGGAACAGTCTCTGGAGTTAATCCTGTTTATTTTTTCTTCTCTTTTTAATCATTTCTTTATGATATTCCTCGATCTCTTCTTTCAGTTTCTTCGCCTCTTTAATAATATTTTCCACCCTTCTATTGAGAGGAGCGCTGCTTGAGCGAGCTTTTATTTTCTGTGCAACCTCATCTACCCTTTCATCATACTTACGCCTGTACATTCCTATTTTTTCAAATTCTCTCAAAAATATACTCAGCAGCTCCCACGCGGTTCCTCTATCACATCGAAAAGCTATCTTAAGGGCAATCACATGTGTTTTAACAAAATCAATAAACCTGTTCAGTTCTTCCTTATCTTCATTAATACCTTTAATAATTTCCTTGGCTATTTGTTCGGTGGTCTTCAAGGCACTCACCTCCTTATATTCTTATCTTAACATACTATATTCACTCAAAATTCAATTGTAAATTTAAAAAATTCAGTTTTGTTGATATCTTAAAATAGCTTGTATGAGTAAAAGATGGGGGGGGGAATATATCTACTTCAGAAGCGACAATTTCTCTTTCATTTTTATAAGGTCTGTGATAGTTTCGTTTAAAGGGACTGAGATATTCTTTTCATGGGCAAGTGTGACAATTGCTCCGTTCATG
>VGWZ01000061.1 GCA_016873595.1 Nitrospira sp. | reverse complement strand
CCGATTCGTGGGTCTTTAAGTTTGTAAATAATTATATCTGCGATCTCTTTTCTGAGAAGATCACTGACCCTCTGGGAACGTTTATAAGGAAGCATATTAAAAAGTTAGTAGTTAAAAGTTGAAAGTTAATACTGGTTTTAAACTTATAACACAACTTTCGCAGTTGTTTTTTATTCGTCATTCCGTGCTTGACACGGTCTACGACTCGTAGAGAATCCAGTATTTTTGTAGCTCCCTGCTTTCGCAGGGACAGCATCTGGATTCCTGCTTTTGCAGGAATGACAAAATAACGTCAGCATTGGTTCTGCGAAAACTATATTATAACTTATAACGCTCAAACTCTTCATTTTGTCTTATAGTTTTGCAGCTATTTTCTCAATAATATAATTCTCGAGTATATCTCCAACCTTCAGATCATTAAAGTTTTCTATCATGATGCCGCATTCATATCCGGCCTGTACCTCTTTCACATCATCTTTGAATCTTCTGAGAGAAGCGATCTTCCCATCATATACCACGATGCTTTCTCTGATAACTCTTATAGCATCACCTGAACGACTTATAAAGCCGTCCAGCACATAGCATCCTGCCACTGTTCCGATCCTCGATATCTGAAATAATTGGCGAACCTCTGCATGTCCAATTATTTTCTCTTTTAGTGTGGGTTCAAGGAGACCCTCGAGTGCCTTCTTCACATCCTCGATTGCTTCATAAATCACATCATAAAGCCTTATATCAACACCTTCTTTTTCTGCTGTCTGCGAGGCTTTGAGCTCAGGTCTTACATTAAACCCTATTACAATTGCGTTAGAGGCAGCAGCGAGCATAACATCCGATTCATTAATACCACCGACAGATGAATGGATGACCTTTACCTTTACCTGAGGATGTGCAATACCTTCAAGGGCATCCTTGATTGCCTCAACAGAACCCTGAACATCTCCTTTTATAATAATGTTGAGTTCCTTAATTTCTCCCTCTTTAATCTTTATATAGATTTCATCGAGGGTAAGTTTTCTTGACTTTGCCATATCAGCAAGTCTTTGTTTCTGCTGTCTTGCAATGGCTACCTGTCTCGCCCTTTTTTCATCTTCAACGACTGTAAAGATATCCCCTGCTGAGGGAACCTCATGAAACCCGATTACCTCAACCGGTGTTGACGGACCTGCTTCAATTATCCGTTTACCTGTGTCATTATTTAATGCCCTCACTTTTCCTGCATGAATACCTGCGAGGAATGCATCCCCGATCTTCAAGGTACCGGATTGTACAAGGACTGTTGCAACAGGTCCTCTCCCTTTATCAAGTTTTGCCTCAATAATTGTACCTTTCGCCTGTTTGTCAGGATTCGCTTTAAGTTCCATTACCTCTGACTGCAGGAGTATCATCTCAAGCAGGTTTTCTATCCCTATAAGTTTTTTGGCAGAAACCTCGACAAAGATATTCTGCCCACTCCATTCCTCAGGGATAACACCGTGCTCTGCCAGTTCGTTCCTCACCTTCGAGGGATTCGCCTCAGGCTTGTCAATCTTATTTATTGCGACAACAATTGGTACATTCGCAGCCTTTGCATGGTTGATCGCCTCAATAGTCTGAGGCATGACGCCATCATCTGCTGCGACAACAAGGACAACGATATCGGTAACCTTTGCCCCCCTTGCTCTCATAGACGTAAATGCCTCATGACCTGGCGTATCAAGAAATACAATATCCTTGCCTTTCAGATTTGCTTTATATGCACCTATGTGTTGCGTGATACCACCAGCCTCGGTCTCTGTAACTTTTGTTTTTCTTATTGCATCGAGCAACGATGTTTTTCCATGGTCTACATGTCCCATAATGGTTATCACAGGAGGCCTGTGCGCTAATTTACTGATATCTTCAGGAGCCTCTGTTACCTCGGTATCCTCTTCCACAGAAGAAAGCTCAAGTTTTACCCCAAAACTATCCGCAACTAATAAGGCTGCATCAGGGTCAACAGGCTGGTTTATTGTAGGCATAGATCCTAATTCCATAAACTTCTTTATCACATCAGCCAGCTTCACACTGATAAGTTCTGCGAATTCTTTTACTGTAGTGCCTTCATGAAGTTTCAATGTTTTCTTTCTCGGAACGACAAGCTGGACATGGGGTTTTGGTTCAGGCTTCAGGAATGGCTGAGTTTTTTCTATCTTCTTGACTGGTCTATGCTCATGCCATTTTTTGGGCTCTATCTTCCTGATTGTCTGGAATGCCCTTTGCATTCCTGGCTTTGCCTTGAATTTTTCTATCTTCTCTGTTTCTATTTCCTTTTTAAATCGATCAAGAACCTTTAATTCTTCTTCCTCCTTCTCCTCTACTATGACCGGGGTCTCTATCTTTTCTATTTCAGGTTCAGGCTTTTCTATTTCAGGCTTTCCTGTTTCTGGTTTCTCTTCCTCTGGTTTTTCAATTTCTGGTTTTCCTATCTCTGGTTTCTCCACTTCGGGTCTCTCTACTTTGGGTTTCTTTACCTCAGGTCTCTTTACTTCGGGTTTCTCTATCTCCGGCTTTTTCTCCTCTACCGGTGGCGCTGCTGCCTTAGGTGGTTTTTCTACCGAAGGTTTGACAGGCTCTCTGGTAACTACCTCTTTCTCTTTTTTAAGAACAGCTTTTTCTTTTGGTTTAACAGCCTTTTTAAGTACTTTACTTTCTATCTTACCAGCAATCTCAGGTTCGATACTTGAAGAGTGAATTCTCCCTTCTATCCCGAGTTTTGAAAGTTCGATCAAAATAACCTTGCTCGTTACTCCTAATTTCTTTGCAAGTTCATAAACTCTTATTTTTGACAATTGTGCTTTACCTCTATCTCTTTATAAGAATTGGGAAGTCTGTTTTTAAGTTCACCCCGTAAGAGACCAAAGGTCTTACGGGGTGAACCTTGTCACATAAACTTTAAAATGTTATCATAAAAAACCTTTTTAATGCAATGATGAAGACTCTCTAAAGCACTAAAGTAAAAAATGCTGTTGTATTTACAACATGAGTAATATGTCATTGTCACCCTGAACTCGTTTCAGGGTCTTATAATGTATTAATTTTGGATGCTGAAACAAGTTCAGCATGACATATAATAAACTTTTAGCAGACACTAACGGGGTGAAGGAGGAGAAAGAAAATGGCAAGCTGTGCGGTATGTGGAAAAAAAATGACAGTCGGAAATAATGTCAGCCATGCAAATAATAAGACAAAGAGGCAGATAATGCCGAACCTGCAAAGGATGCGTGTCATTACCAAGAGCGGTACAAAAAGGCTCTATGTATGCACAAGATGTCTTCGCTCCGGTGTAGTAAAAAAGGCTGTTTAGTGAAGAGGGCTGATTCCTTAATCCTCCCTCTCGTCAAAGAACTCGGGGTTGAAGATGGTGTAAGACTTGCTGAGATGAAAAAAAACTGGGATGATTTATTTAATGAGCCACTTGTCTCCCATATGTCACCGTTTATGTTATCCGGAGGTGAAGTCATTCTCAATGTTGATTCTCCAGTCTGGCTCCAGGAGCTAAATTTTTTAAAAGAGGATATAATAAAAAAGCTAAGTCACTATGGTGTGAGGTCTGTACGATTCAGACTTGGGACGTTGATGACATCTACGTCCCAAGGGAGAGTTTCAACAGGAATTAAGTCAGGAGTCAGGAGTCAGTCTACAACACGCAGGGAGTCAAAAGACAAATCTCTCACAGCGAAAGAACTCTCTTATATTGAAGAGACAGTATCACAAATAAATGATGAAGCACTAAGGGAAACTGCGAGGAAGGCAATACAAAAGGCCCTTATTTCAAAACGAATAAGACAATAAATACTAAAGTTCAAACATAGAAGCTAATAAGCAAAGTGGGCTTGAGCGGCTTCGGAACTATTTTATGCTGACTCTGCCTGTTTCTCGAATATAAGCAGTGGTCTTTCGTTTTTGGTTATGGTCTCTTCGTTTATTACGCACTCTTTGATGCCTTTCTGTGAAGGTATCTCATACATTACATCGAGCATTACCTCTTCAAGAATAGCCCTCAGTCCCCGTGCACCGCTTTTCCTCTGCGTGGCTTTCTTTGCTATTGCTGAGAGTGCACCACCTGTAAATCTAAGCCTCACATTGTCAAATGAGAAAAGCCGCTGATACTGTTTTATAAGAGCATGTTTGGGTTCCGTCAGTATTTTTATTAATGCCGGCTCGTCAAGTTCATCAAGGGTTGCAACAACAGGTAACCTCCCCACAAATTCAGGTATGAGCCCATATTTTATGAGATCTTCAGGTTCAACAAGGCTGAGTATCTCTCCTATCCTCCGCTCTTTTCTTATAAGAACATCTGAACCAAATCCAACCATCTTTTGTCCTGTCCTCTGTTCTATGATACTATCAAGGCCTATAAAGGCACCACCGCATATGAAAAGGATACCTGTTGTATCAACCTGAATAAAATCCTGTTGCGGATGTTTCCTTCCACCCTGCGGCGGGATACTCGCCACCGTCCCTTCGATTATCTTAAGAAGTGCCTGCTGTACCCCTTCGCCCGATACATCCCTTGTGATCGAAGGGTTTTCTGATTTCCTGCTAATCTTGTCAATTTCATCAATATAGATTATGCCTCTCTGTGCCCTCTCAACATCATATCCTGCTGCCTGAAGTAACTTCAGGATTATATTTTCAACATCCTCACCCACATAGCCTGCCTCTGTAAGAGTTGTCGCATCAGCTATGGCAAATGGTACGTCAAGTATTTTTGCCAATGTCTGCGCAAAAAGTGTTTTGCCAGTGCCTGTAGGACCCATCAAAAGTATGTTACTTTTCTGCAATTCTATATCTGGCTCAACCGGGCTATAGATCCTTTTATAGTGATTATACACAGCAACCGAGAGGATTCTCTTTGCCCTTTCCTGGCCTACAACATAATCATTAAGGAAATGGTGAATCTCCATCGGTGCAGGAAGCTTAGGAAGTGCAGAACTTTCTACTTCCGCATGGAATGCATCTGCAATTATTTCGTTGCAGAGTGCCACACACTCGTTACATATATATACTGCTGGTCCTGCAATAAGCTTTTTTACCTCATCATGTCCCTTACCGCAGAACGAGCATCTCAGTACACTCTCATCTTTCCTGGGCATTTATCCTCCGGTTTGTTTATTTCACACTCTTAATGCTGCGAATCACCTCATCAACGATTCCGTATTCTTTCGCTTCTTCTCCTGACATAAAGAAATCCCTGTCTGTATCTGCCCGTATCTTTTCAAGAGATTGATTGGTATGGTCTGCAAGTATAATGTTCAGTGTTTCCTTCATCTTGAGTATCTCGCGGGCGTGGATCTCGATATCTGTTGCCTGTCCATGGAAACCACCCATGGGCTGATGTAACATAATCCTTGAATGGGGAAGTGCAAATCTTTTCCCTTTTGTCCCTGCTGCGAGCAGAAGGGCTCCCATGCTGGCTGCCTGTCCGATGCAATAGGTTGCAATGTTTGGCTTTACATACTGCATTGTGTCGTATATTGCAAGGCCAGAGGATACTATGCCACCTGGTGAGTTAATATAGAGATGAATATCTTTTTCAGGATCATCTGTTTGAAGAAACAGAAGTTGGGCTATCACTGTATTTGCCACATGGTCGTCTATGACAATGCCGATAAAGATAATCCGGTCTTTAAGGAGTCGTGAAAAAATATCATATGCTCTTTCTGAACGCCCTGTCTGCTCTATCACAATAGGAATGATACTCATCTATTCTCCTTTCTCAAAAACAGCTTTAGATAACATTAAATCAATCACTTTATCCTCATAGATTAAATGTCTCAGGCCTTCCAGGGAGCCATCCTTTGTGATATAGAAGTTCATCATCATTTCTGGTTTTACCGATAACCTTTGAGCTATCACATTGATTCGCTCCTTCACCTCATCGTCTGTCACGGTGACTTCCTCTTTCTGACCAATAGCATTGACGATTATTGATGCCTGTACATTTTTTAATGCTTTCTGTCTCATTTCAGCCTGCAGTTCTTCATCGTCTTTCTTTTCTTCTTCAAACGCGCTCTTCTCTTTTGTTGCGTCTTTAGACTCTCCAAGAGATGTATTTGCCTGTTGTATCACAAGAGTTTCCATCTCATTCTTCAAGAGCGTTTCAGGCACATCAAAGGTATTGGATTCAATAAGTTTATTCAGCATCTCTGCCTTCTGAATCTTTACTGCATGCCTTTTTTTTACGTCGTATATCTTCTCTTTTATTTTTTCTTTCAAAGCAGCCATGTTTTCAAAACCAAGATCTTTTGCAAATTCATCATCAATCTCTGGAAGGATCTTTCGCTTCACCTCTTTTATCATCACCTTCATGCTCAGTGTCTTCCCAGCAAATTCTTTTACCCTGAACATCTCACTGAATGTCTTCGTGAACTCCACTACATCGCCCTTTTTCTTCCCTATCATCTTCTCTATGATGTCAAGAGGGAAAACCTCATTCCCCATCTTTAAAATCTCATCTTTTAGAGTAGGGTCTTTTTCTTCACCTACTATTTCACAGTCAATATAATCAAATGTGGCTATATCATCCATCTCAATTTCTTTTTCAGCAACCTCGAATATGGCCCTTTCATCCTGGAGTCTTTTGAGGGAATCTTCTACTTCAGCTTCACCGACAACTATAGGAATTTCCCTTACCTTTACCCCTTCGTAATGGAGGTTTTCAACCTTTGGCATCACCTCAACGGTGAGTGAGAGATTCAAAGGACTATTTCTTTTGAAATCAAACTTCTCATCAAATACAGGTGTGGTGACAGGCGTGAGTTCAGCTTCTTTTAATGCCCGGCTGTAGAATTCAGGGATAACCTTTTCGAGTGCTTCTGCCTCTACTTCTTTGCCGAAGCGTTTTTCTATGAGGTTCATAGGAGCCCTGCCGGGCCTGAAGCCCGGGATTTTGGTTTTCTGTCTTAATCTTTCAAGGGAATCCTTTATCTCATTTTCAATTGCATCTGAAGGTATCTCTATTCTGAGACGCTTTTTCGTTGAACTGATGTCTTCCACCGCGTGAAGCAATTTCGCCTCCTTGAATATTTCATTTAATGAATGTTTCATTTAATGTAAAATAATAGCGGAACTTTGTCAAACACAATGACTATTTATCTCATTGATGGAAACTCGTACGCCTATCGAGCGTACTATGCAATAAAAAGTCTTTCCACATCAAAAGGACTTCCGACTAATGCTGTCTATGGTTTCACAAACACACTCTTTAAAATCATTCGTGAAAAGAAACCCGATGGCATTGTAGTATCTTTTGATTCACCTGTTCCCACAAAGAGACACATAATCTTTGAAGAGTATAAGGCACACCGACCTGAAACACCTCAGGGTCTCGTGGAGCAAATGCCCCTGATAAGAAAAATAATTTCTGCCTTTAATATAACTATATTCGAGATGCCTGGTTATGAGGCTGATGATATTATCGGCACTGTGGCAAAGGCTGCGGTATCTGAAGGGAAGGATGTATTTATCGTTACTTCAGATAAAGATATGCTCCAGCTTGTCGGGAAAGGCGTCAAGATATATGACCCGATGAAAGACAGAACCCTTGATGAAGAATATGTGACAGAAAGATTTGGTGTTGAACCTGAAAGGATTACCGAATTCATGGCCCTCGCAGGAGATGCGGTTGACAACATACCCGGGGTAAAAGGTATAGGTGAGAAGACTGCGAAGGAGCTTCTTTCAGGTGTCGGAAGTCTCGAAGAGTTGATTGGGAATACAGAACTGATAAAGAAAGAAAAGCTGAAGAAGCTTATCGCTGAAAATGCCGATATAATCAGGCTGAGTCAGAGACTTGCAACCATTGATACATCTGTACCTCTCACTATTGACGTAGAAGAATTCAGGTTAAGAGAGCCTGATTGGCCTGTTCTCCTTTCACTGTTCAGAGAATGTGAATTCGGGAGTCTTATGAAACTCATCCCGTCAGAGATATCCAGTGAGAGAAACCACGAAATAATTCTTTCTCCTGAGAGACTAAAAGAAATAGTGACACTCATAAAAGATGAGTTCGCTCTTCATATTGAGTCATCTGCCTCTGGCGGAGGTGGTAATCCCATAACTGACCGCTTTGTGGGAATCTCATTATGTACAGAAAAAGGGCGGGCATTTTATATCCCCGTTTCCCATTCATATCCGGATGTGCCTGCTCAGATAAATAAGGATGATGTATTAGAAATGCTTTCATCAATTCTCAAAGACGAAAAAGTATCAAAGATAGGACACACTATCAAATACGACATAATGATGTTAAGAAAAGAGGGTGTCTCTGTTGAAGGAACCATCTTTGATACAATGATCGCATCTTATCTCATTAATCCGAATAAACCAAATCAAAAACTTGAGGAAGTCGTTCTCGACTATTTATCAAAAAGGAAAAAGACCTTAACAGAGATACTCGGTAAGGAAGATTCATTCGAAAAGATTCCCATAGAAGAAGCAGCTCCATATGCTGCAGAGAATGCGGGTCTCAGTTTTGATTTAAAAGAAATTTTGTTCAGTCAATTAAAAGAAGACAATCTTGAGAAGATTTATTTTGATATCGAGATGCCGCTCATTCATGTACTTGCAGATATGGAAGAGATTGGATTAAAGATAGATGCGGGAAAACTGAATGATCTCTCAAAAGAACTTGAAAAAGAGCTTGACAGCATTCAGAGGAGGATCTATTTTCTTGCAGGAGAAGAGTTCAATATCAATTCACCGAAACAACTGAGCAGGGTTTTATTCCACAGCATTGGATTTCAACCACGTAAAAAGACAAAAACAGGTTTTTCTACAGAAATGGGTGTGCTTGAAGAGCTTGCAGCATCCCATGAACTTCCACGGGAGATACTCAACTACAGAAGTCTGAGCAAACTGAAGACAACATATATTGATGTACTTCCGGTGCTTGTCAATCCAGAGACAGGACGCATCCATACCTCATTCAATCAGACAGCAACCGCCACAGGAAGACTGAGCAGCAGTGACCCTAACTTACAAAACATTCCTATCAGGGGAGAATGGGGAAGACGTATACGAGAGGCATTTATTGCAGAAGAAGGTTGTCTTCTGCTTTCAGCAGATTATTCACAGATTGAATTGAGAATCCTCGCGCACCTGAGTGATGACGAAGGGCTCATCAACGCCTTTAGAAATGGCATTGACATTCATTCAAGAACAGCATCTGAAATCTTTGGCATACCGATAGACAAGGTTAATAATGACATTAGGAGAATCGCAAAAACAGTGAACTTCGGCGTTATTTACGGCATATCACCATTCGGGTTATCAGAAGCACTGAGCATCACAAGAGATGAAGCAAAAAAATATATAGAGCAGTATTTTTATCGACACCCTGGGGTCAAGAGGTATATAGAAATAACAGTCGAGAATGCGATAAAGAAGGGTTTTGTCATAACACTCTTCGGGAGAAGACGTGCGATTCCGGAGCTCAAAAACCAGAACGCAACAATACGGCTGCAGGGTGAGAGGCTTGCAATAAATTCACCTATACAGGGTACGGCAGCAGATATTATCAAGATTGCGATGATAACTATCTCGAAGAGGTTTAAAGAGAGAGGATTACACACAAAAATGATCCTGCAGGTACATGATGAACTTTTATTTGAGATTCCCACACAAGAACTCGAAATAGTAAAAGATATTGTGAAAAAAGAGATGGAGGGAGTCATTGCACTTTCCGTACCTGTGAGAGTGGATATCAATTATGGGAAGAATTGGGCAGAGGCGCACTGAAAAAAAA
>VGWZ01000060.1 GCA_016873595.1 Nitrospira sp. | reverse complement strand
CAGCTCGAATTGCTTAGGTGATTACTTAGAAAGAAACCTGGATTCCCTGGTCAAGCCAGGGAATGACATATTTTTTGTGTGTTTTCCATGAACAGACAACTCACATACATAATTGCGACACAGTCTCCAAGTCGGGGAATGACAAAGTATTAGAATCGCTCAATTTAGGTATTAGTTATTAGCCTGAAAAGCTGGAAACTAAAAACTGAAAACTGTCTTTACACTCCTACTTTTGCTCCCACCTCCTTCCTGAATATAATCCTGTCACCTTCACAATCAACCTCAACCGTGTCACCTTCCTTGAAAGTCCCATCAAGGATCTTCAGTGCAAGGGGGTTTAATATCTCTCTCTGGAGGGCTCTCTTCAATGGCCTTGCCCCATAAACAGGATCAAAGCCAACCTCTGCAAAATGTTCTTTCGCACTCTCTGTCAGTTTTATATCAACATTTTTCTCCTTGATATATTTCTTCATCCTGTTCACCTGTATATCCACAATCTGTTTCAGTAGCTCCCTGGTCAATGGGTTAAAGATAATAATCTCGTCAACTCTGTTGAGGAATTCTGGCCTGAAAAAGATTTTAAGATCCTCCAGAACTTTTTCTTTCAGGTCAGCATTGCTCCCTACCCAGTATGCTTCCGGCCTTTTTGCCCTCTCTTCAAGCATCTCCTGTATATGTGTACCCCCTATGTTTGATGTCATAATCACGACTGTGTTTCTGAAATCCACTGTCCTCCCATGGCTGTCAGTAAGCCTTCCGTCATCCAGCAACTGAAGCAGAAGGTTAAATACCTCTGGATGGGCTTTCTCAACCTCATCAAACAAGATTACTGAATAGGGTTTCCTCCTTACAGCCTCGGTGAGCTGACCGCCCTCTTCATATCCAACATATCCTGGAGGTGCACCGATAAGTCTTGAGACTGTATGTCTTTCCTGATATTCGGACATATCAATCCTTATCATTGCGTTTTCGTCGTCAAAAAGGAATTCTGCAAGTGCCCTTGCAAGTTCAGTTTTGCCCACACCAGTTGGACCAAGGAATATGAAAGAGCCGATAGGTCTGTTCGGGTCCTGAATTCCTGCACGTGCCCGTCTCACTGCATTTGACACTGCCTCAATTGCCTCATCCTGTCCAACAACCCTTTGCCTGAGACGTTCATCCATGTGGAGTAGTTTCTGTATCTCGCCTTCAAGCATTCTGCTTAGAGGTATTCCCGTCCATTTTGAAACAACCTCTGCAATATCCTCTTCATCTACCTCTTCTTTGAGCATCTTTCTCTTCTTCTGGGTCTCGACAAGCTTTTTATTTTCCTCATCAAGAGCCTTCTGCAGCTCAAGCAATCTTCCATATCTGAGCTCTGCTGCCTTTGCCAGATTTCCTTCTCGCTCTGCTCTCTCTGACTCTATCTTTGTCTTTTCGATCTGTTCCTTATGTTCGCGTATCTTTGCAATGATTTCCTTTTCACTCATCCATTGAGCTCTTAGTTCATCACGCTTCTCCTGGAGTTCAGCCATCTCTTTCATTATTTTCTGGAGTTTATCTTTTGAATCCTCTCTCATCACTGCCTGCTTTTCAATCTCATGCTGACGCAGCTTCCTCTCTATCTCATCAAGCTCTACAGGCATGCTGTCAATCTCCATTCTGAGTTTTGATGCAGACTCATCAATAAGGTCAATTGCCTTATCAGGAAGAAACCTGTCTGTAATATACCTGTTTGAGAGCACCGCCGCAGATATCAGTGCAGAGTCTTTGATCTTCACACCATGATGAACCTCATATCTTTCTTTGAGACCGCGAAGGATTGATATCGTGTCCTCAACACTCGGCTCTTTAATAAGGACAGGCTGGAATCTCCTTTCGAGTGCGGGATCTTTTTCTATATGTTTTCTGTATTCATCAATAGTAGTTGCGCCAACACATCTGAGGTCTCCTCTCGCAAGTGCGGGTTTGAGCATGTTCGACGCATCAATTGCACCCTCTGCTGCACCAGCACCAACAAGGGTATGAAGTTCATCTATGAATAAAATCACTTTCCCTTCTGCCTGCTCTATATCCTTTAGAACTGCTTTTAACCTTTCTTCAAACTCTCCTCTGAACTTTGAACCGGCAACGATTGCACCCATATCGAGTGCAACTACTTTCTTGTCTTTCAATGTTTCAGGCACATCCCCTGTAACTATCCTCTGTGCGAGCCCCTCTACTATAGCGGTCTTTCCCACACCCGGGTCACCAATAAGCACAGGATTGTTCTTTGTCCTTCTTGAAAGGACCTGTATTATCCTTCTTATCTCATCATCCCTCCCGATAACAGGGTCGAGCTTTCCTTTTCTTGCAAGCTCTGTGAGGTCACGGCTATATCTCTTCAGTGCCTGATATTTTTCTTCAGGAGTAGGGTCTGTGACGCGCTGTGCACCTCTTATCTCTCTCATTTCCAAAAGGACTTTATCAGCAGTTGTCCCATATCTTTTTAAGAGTTCAGAACATGACCCACCTATTGAGAGAAGGGATAAAAGAAGATGCTCAACACTCACATATTCATCTTTGAGATGTTCTGCTTCTTTTGTAGCATTTTCCAATACCTCTTTTAATCTCGGTGACACATAAATCTGCCCTATAGGTGTTGCACCAATAACCTTCGGAAATCTCTCTATCGCCTCTTCGACGTCCTGCTGTAGTGCAGCTGTATTAATCCCGAGTCTTTTGAGTATCTGAGAGGCTACACCTTCATCGTCTTCGAGCAATGCCCAGAGGAGGTGCTCAGCATCAAGTTGCTGGTTGCCCTTTCTCTCTGCAAGCCGCTGAGCAGCCTGTATCGCCTCCTGACTCTTTATCGTAAGTTTATCCATGAAAGTCCTCCTTCCGCCCGCCTGAGGCGGATCTTAATCTCCATAAAAAATCTTCTTAAGCCTCTCAGTAAAGTCACTTCGTATTTCATCTTCAAGAAAATTCATCATTTCCTCCATCTCTCTTTGCATGACTTCGAGCCTGTACATCATCCTGAGTATTACCTCAACTCCTGCCTTGTTCACCCCAAGTTCTCTTGTAAGTCTTATGATCATGCCGAGCCTCTCCACATCCTCTTCTGAATAGAGCCTTAATCTATTAGTGCGTTTCGGTGTGACAAGACCTTCTTTCTCATATAGTCTTAGAGTCTGTGGATGCACATCGAGCATCTCAGCCACAATGCTTATTGTATAAAGAGGCTGTTTTTTATCTTTTATCGCCATTATTTCCTCACCATATCTTTTCGGGGATTTTCCCTATAAAGGGATTCTATATCTCGTATTGCCTCTTTCGCCTTGCCTGTGATGTCCTTAGGTACTATTATCTTTATATCAACAAACTGGTCACCCCTCACCCCTGTCTTGGGTGATGGAAACCCTTTTCCTGAAAGTTTGAACCTCTGTCCACCCTGTGTTCCTGAGGGGAGCGTCATTACTGCCGTACCATCTATCGTAGGAATTTCAATCTTTGCCCCAAGTGCTGCCTCGCCAAAGGTCACGGGCAGATCAAGGTAAACATCATCTCCTTTTCTTTTAAATATCCGATGAGGACTCACAGTGATTTCTATATGAAGGTCTCCTGCATGTCCGCCTCCCGCTCCGGCACCTCCCATACCTCTGAGCTTCACCATGGAACCTGTATCTACGCCTCTTGGGATTTTCACTTTCATTGACTCGCCCTGGAGTGTCTTGCCTCTGCCACCGCAGGAATGACAGACCTTTGTTATTTTTCTGCCTGTTCCTCTACAGTCAGTACACAGTTGTGACATCCTGAAAAATCCTTTTGAGACTTTCACGTTCCCTGTACCCTTACAGGTATCACAGACCTGAGATGACTCCGCACCTGAACCATTACATGACCGGCAGGTAATTTCCCTGTTAAAAGTAATTGGTTTTGTGACGCCTGAGAATGCCTCTTCGAGAGAAAGTTCAAGACCAATGACCATGTCAGGTCCTTTTTCATGTACAGTATCTGCTCTCATCTTTCTGCCAAAAATATCTGAGAAGGCATCGCCAAAACCACCTACATCAAAGACATCCCTGAAATTATACGTCTTAGCCCCTTCATACCAGGGGCCTCCTGACTCAAAGGGAGAACGGCCGAACTGGTCATATTCCGACTTCTTCTTCGGGTCACTCAAAACTCCATACGCTTCACTCAGCTCTTTGAATTTCTGCTCTGCAACCTTGTTTCCCGGGTTTAAATCAGGATGGTATTTGCGCGCAAGTTTCCTATATGCCTTCTTTATCTCATCCAAAGAGGCACCCTTGCTCACTCCGAGTATCTCATAATAATCTTTCACTGCAGGAGACATTTTATCCTCCTATATTTCATATCATATAAATTGAGTAGCATCTTGTCAAGTTCTATTTTATGAAAGGTATCAATATAGGATTCTTTCCAGAAAAAGGCCATTTGGTGGTGCAGTGGGACCGGCATGTCTCCTGTCATGTAATTCGAGAATCTCTTTTATCCTATCTGATAAAATCTTCCCCCTACCGATTTCAACGAGGATACCCACAATATTCCTGACCATATGTTTGAGAAAACCATTTGCCTCTATGCTTATCTTCATGAAGTTACCCTTCAGACAGGCGGTCAAAAAATCAACTTTTTCGAGCTTCTCTATATTCAATGAATAAATCTCTCTCACGGGATCTTTTATATCGCTCCCGGTTCCCATAAAAGCAGAAAAATTATGTTTACCGACAAGTGACTCTGATGCCTCTGACATGGAATTCAGATTAAGCGCTTGCGGGACTATCCATGTATATCTGAAGAGAAATGCTGAAGATATCCTCTGGTTTGTAATGATATAAAAATAGCGTTTCCTCACAGCGTCTTCTCTCGGATGAAATGAATCATCAACTACTGATGAATCAAGAACCCGGATATCCTCGGGGAGTACTGCATTCAATGCCTTTTTTATTGTTTCGGCGTCAAGTCTTGATTCTGTCCTGAACGTAGCCACCTGGCCGAGTGCATGCACACCTGCATCAGTCCTGCTCGCACCAATAACCCTTGATTGTCTTCCGGTTATTTTAAATATCCTGTCTTCAATGACTCCCTGGATAGTCAGGCCTTTTTTTTGTATCTGCCAGCCCTGATAGGCTGTTCCGTCATACTCAAGGAGAAGTTTAATGTGTTTCATTGTCTAACAATATATCACTCTTCATCATACTTGTCCAAAATAAAATTTCTTGGACAGCATATGGCAGATGAAAGAGGGACAAAATAGTATATGTCATTTAATTTGTCATTCCTGCGGAGGCAGGAATCCAGTATTTTCGGTATTTTTCACAGAGCTACATTCCTGGATTCCCGCTTTCGCGGGAATGACGAGGATGGAAGGCTGTTCTCAAGGGTTTTTAATTTCACCGAGAATTGCTGACGTTAAACCTTACTCCTTCTTCTCTCCTTCTGATAGAATATCTTAAGAGAATAAAATAATGGATATCGAAACACTTACCTTACAGATCAAGAGAAACTGCAACATCTCTGATGCAAAATACTGGGGGACTTATTCAATATGTGGCCTTTTGCTGAGATTAAGAGAGCTTTGTCGTATTGAAAAAGGTATAAAACCATGGGAAAAGACCTCTAAACAAGAGGTTGCCGAGTGGATATCAGAGAGAGAAAACCTGTGGCAGGAACTTGAAGATAAAGGCTTCATTGATATTGCTGTTGACAGGAACACCTATGATCCATTTGAGGTTTATAAAATCAATAATGTATTAGAGAAGGAGGGCCTCATTTACGGTGCTGGCTATGGTGCTCATATGAAACCCTCTTTTTTCCTTGCAGACCTCATATCCAAGAAAACAGTGGACAGCTATGCTATTTACATAGCAGGCACCGAACATGTAAGAGATTTATCAGCTTATCCAGCGATGTTACAGGATGGTGTCATCTTTGCACGGGTTGACACAACGAAACTACTCCTCTGGGAAAAATTTGATGAGTTAAAACTCAGGGGAGCAAAGGGGTTTCTTACCTTTGCATTTTCGAGATACGGCATCACACCTGAAGATGAGCCGTCAGAAGATATTGACAGAGAGCTTTCCTTGATTGCATCTTCCGAGACAGAAACATTTATACATCATGAGCTTGGCGAAGTATTTGAAGGAGAAAAATTCGGGGGTGAATGGAAATCCTTGCTCATGAATCTCTCATACAGCAAGGGCGAACTTTTTGCTCGTGGGATAAAAGACCTCCTCTCAGATACCTCTGAAAAAGGCATGATTCACTACATTATCGAGAACCAGAAAGAAGGTTCGCTTGGTTTTTATATCGTATTCCTTGGTGGTTACAGGAGACTTCTCTTTCCTGAAATGCTTGAGGCGTCAAAAAGATTTATGGATGAAAGAGACTGGGGACTTATTGAAGACGCCCGGAAGACCGGGTACACAAAGGCTGAAGCATATGCAGAAAAATTAATTTCACTTTACAGAACAGATAAGAATTGGTTCTCCAAATATGTAGAAACTGAAATACTCAGCAGACTATCTTAAGTGCTCAGGTGTTATATTGTTGACGAATACCTCAACAAGCCAGAAGTCAAACTGAGTACCAGCATTGCGTTTTAACTCTTCTATAGCAGAATCAAAATTAAGAGGCACCTTATACGAGGTATCGCCTATCATTGCATCAAATGCATCTGCTATTGCTATTATCCTAGCCTCAAGTGGGATAGCCTCTCCCTTGAGTTTCGTTGGATAGCCAAAACCATCATACCTCTCATGATGGTAGAGGATGAATGGGGCGATATCTGCATAAAAGTTTATTGGTTTTATCATCTCATATCCGATGACGGGATGTTTCTTAAACTCCTCGGGTTTAAAATTATCCTCAGCCTTTATCTTTAAAAATCCAACATCGTGAAGGAGACAGGCAAAATACAATCTTTTTCTCTCCTGTTCTGACATATTTATAGCCTTTGCGATAATGTTACTATACCTTGCCACATTCTTTGAATGACCCATCTTTTCAGCAATCTGGGTGTCTATAGTCTCAAGGAGTATATTGGTAAGGTGTATCTCATAGTTTTTTTGATCTTCATAAAACTTTGCTCTTGCTATTGATATAGCTGCCTGATCTGCAAGATAGGTGATCATCTCCTCTTCTCTCGCAGTATAAAGTCCACCCTTTTTATTCAGGAGAGCTATAACACCTACGACACCTGTCTTCATCATAAGAGGCACACAAAGGATAGTGTCTACCTGTTGGCCTGCTATGCCATCCACATCAGGGTCAAACCTCTCATCATTCTTTGCGTTTTCTATGCGCACTGGTTTCCCGTTTTCAGCAACCCATCCTGCAATACCTTTGCCTTTTGGTATCGATGTACCAAAGAACTCAGATGCCCTCTTGCCCTTTACTTTCTTAAAGACAAGACTGTCGTTCTCAATAAGAAGGATAGAGCCTGCCTCGGAATCTGTGATCAAGAGTGAATATTCCATTATCTTATTAAGAAGGACATCGCCATAGAGCTCCTCTCTCAAATCTCTTGTGATATGAAGAATACGGTCGAGCCTGCTACTGTACTTTTCAATACTCTGTACAGTCTGGCTTGACACCAACCTTGAGATATAAAGCCCTATAATAGTGAGGCAGAGAACTATTACTATTATTATGGTCACGGAGATATCTGGCAGGAAGTCGAGTGCCTCACTGACAGGTTCAAAAAGGTATCTTACGATTATGGCAAGAAGTACAATAATGACAAATGTGGTTACCGTATTGAAGAGCCGTATCTTTTGTTTAATCTCAGTTATTATGGATTTTTTCCCTGAGCCTGATTCTTTCCCCACGAATATCACTTTACTTGAGAACAGTAGAGAATGTCAAATGTTAGCCCTTCATAAAGGTTCTTGAATAATTAGAGCTTACAGGCTAAAATTACCTCACATGAAGGTGCTTAAAAACAACAAGGAAATAGTTGCCTTTTGTAAGGTTCTCAGGGAACGTGCATCAGGGAGCAGCCCGGAGATTGAGCCGAGGGTTAAGGCCATCCTTGATGATGTGAGAAAAAATGGTGACAGAGCAGTCTTCAACTATACAAAGGCATTTGACTTTCAAGACGTAAAAAGATTACGGATAATGCCGCACGAAATATCGAGATATGCAAGGAAAGCCGATAAAAATGGAGTTAAGGCTCTTGAATTTTCAGCCAGCAGAATACAGGCATTCCATGAGAGACAGAAAGAGGAGTCATGGTCATTTTCTGAAAAAGATAGTCTTTTAGGACAGGTGATAAGACCTCTTGAAAGAGTCGGTGTCTATGTACCAGGTGGCAAGGCATCATATCCATCCACTGTCTTGATGAATGTCATTCCTGCACAGGTTGCAGGGGTAAAAGAAATAGCCCTCTGTGTTCCTGCTCCGAAAGGAGAGATAAACCCTTATGTCATGGCAGCAATTAAAATGCTTGAGGTGAGAGAGGTCTACTGTGTCGGTGGAGCCCAGGCGATTGGAGCAATGGCATATGGAACAGAGACAGTGAAGAAAGTTGATAAGATTGTCGGTCCGGGTAATATCTATGTTGCTACTGCAAAGAAGATGGTCTTTGGAGAGGTAGACATCGATATGATAGCAGGTCCAAGTGAAATACTGATTATTGCTGATGACTCAGCAGATCCGGCTTTTGTTGCTGCTGACTTACTCGGACAGGCAGAGCATGATGAACTTGCATCATCTCTATTAATCACTTCTTCGAAGAGGTTAGCTGATGCTGTTGATAAGGAAATCAGGAGACAACTCGCTGCGCTGAAAAGAAAAGAGATTGCAGGAAAATCTATTAAAAATTATGGTGCGATACTACTCACAAAGGATCTCAAAGATGCGGTGGAGCTGTCAAATCTTATTGCACCTGAACACCTCGAGATTATGACTGAAGAGCCAATGAATGTGTTGCCCATGATTAAAAATGCAGGAGCAATATTCCTTGGAAAATGGACACCCGAGACATTGGGTGATTATTCAGCAGGCCCGAACCACACCCTTCCTACTGGAGGGACCGCAAGATTTTCATCACCACTCGGAGTCTATGACTTTATAAAACGCTCGAGCCTTTTATGGTTTACAAAAAATGGATTTATGAAACTTGCTAAAACTGTAAAAACAATTGCATCTATCGAAGGCTTAGAGGCACATCAAAAAACAATAACTGTGAGAGAAGGGCTATAAATTGTAAAAGACAGGATCTCACCTATCAGACATTGAAGATTATATTTTGGATTCTTCCGCTCATCTTTGACCACCCTCAAAGTTTTAATATAAATTTAATGAGAGATATTTATGCCTCCATCTGCTGTAAAGACAATACCTGAAACTCCTTTATAAGCTTCATGAAGAAAAAGGCATATTGGATGCAGGCCGTGCTGACCTTGAACGCCTATGCAAAGATTGCGATATAGGATACCTGTGCAAAGAAGCCGTGCTTACTGTTTATTGTTTGGAGAGTGTTATCGGGAAGAAAATTTAAATGCCACATTCCAAGGCCTAACCCCTGTTCGACAGTCATAGGTTAACAGAAATGAAATTTCTATGTAAAATCAAATTGTTAGCGTGAAGACAAAAATTTGGCGTGTTACTATGAAATTAACCCTTCAAATCAATCCTGTATAGCTTAGGTGGCGGAGAAAAATTCAGCTTTTTCAATATATTAGCCTGTTCAGAGGTCAGTTCGGTACGCTGCAGTATTCGTCCATCTTTTGATTGAAATTCTCCAAGATGCAGACGCTCCATACCGGATCTAATTTTATCCCACGTTAGACCCGTCTGACGTTCTGCAATACGTGCAAGCAATAGTGCAAGAAAGCATAGAAGGACATGAGCTTTAA
>VGWZ01000059.1 GCA_016873595.1 Nitrospira sp. | reverse complement strand
TCAGCAACACCCCCTCCCTAACCCTCCCCCCTCGAGGGGGAGGGCAGGGGTGGGGGGACTCCAAACCCCGCACTCCGAACTCATCACTTTTCTTCAGCGTGAGAGACAATGCTGCTATTGAGTAAATAAACTATGAGCCTTTTATCTGATCTCCTTTCAAAGATAAAACATCCTGAACCGAGGAAAGATGTTCCTCCAGGGCTCAGGAGTATGGTCTCTACCCTCAAAAAGAAAGAGTTTAACAGAAGGCGATTAGCCCTCTTTATGGCCTTTGCTGTTATGGCATTAGGCTCAGGCTTTGTTACTGTTTATCTGGTAGGTATATATCTCACAAAGGATGTAAAACAGGTTGCAGAATATAAAAGACCAATCTCTGAGCATAGAGCAGAGAGCAAAATAGAGCAAAATAATCCCCCCATCCCCCCTTTAGTAAAGGGGGGTGAGGGGGGATTAAGAGCAATAGGCAAAGGACAGTTGATGGTTAACAGTCAGGAGAAAAAGGTGGAGATGGTCCGTACCCAAAAAGAAGGAGAGGAAAAAAGAGAAAGGAAAACCCAACCAGAAACAGTAGAGGTAGCTGACATCGAAAAACCAAAGGCAGATTCTTCAGAGAAGGACCTCTATCTTTACATGGCAGGGAATTATGAATCCAGGAAGGATTATCCCAATGCACTCGACAGTTATAAAAAGGTCCTGAGCATAGAGCCCGGGAATTACAGGGTAATGAACAACATAGCGTCCATACTCCTTCAGATCAACTCCCCTGAGGAAGCAAAGACTTATTTACAGAAGGCCTTTAACATCAAAAATGACTATGTCCCTGGCCTCATTAACATGGGGATAGCTTTTGCGAGACTTGGAGAAACCGAAAAGGCAGAGGGCTTTCTGATGCGTGCACATACCCTCGAGCCAGATAATAGACGTACTATTTTAAATATTGCAATCCTCTACGAAAAAAAGGGCAATTATGAGAAGGCCCGTGAATATTATTTAAGGCTCCAGCGGTTAGGAGATATGGAGGGTAGTCTGGGTCTTGAACGAATAAAATAAATTATTTTTATTGCACTGTCACAACTCTGTCTGCTATCCAGCATTCCCTGTTATCGGAGATTTTTACCTTATACCATTTTTTACCGGTGATTTCTGTAAACTCATCCTTTACCTCAAAGACAACGCCCTTTGAAGCCCAAGAAATCCGTTCAGAATCCAGTGATGGTTTTGACCTTAAATTTGCAGCGTTGACAATAACTGTGGCAGTTCTTTTCTGTTTTTTCTGGTCTTCTACTCCCTTAGTATCCTTCTGTTCTGTTTCAGCAGGGCTGGGTCCCTCTGTAGCACCTTTTATTGCCTGAGTTGTATCTTTCGTATCCTGTGGCACCTGTACAGGGCTTTCGACCTTCGGGAGATCTGGGATACCTTTTTGTTCTACGAGATAGTATCCTATTGCTCCTGTGATGATAAATAAGATAATCACTGGCAGGGCATAAATCAGCTTCGAGCGCCTTTTGATTTCTCCAACCATGGCATCACCTTTAAGATGTCTTATGGCATATCTGACATGCTTTCTGTTAACGATGTTGCTTCCTTCGAGGTATGCAGACATGATAGCCCTTGATGCGGCTATGTTAATGATTCGCGGTATTCCTGAGGAAAATTTACTGATGAGCCCTGATACTCCTTTATCCAGCTTTAAGAACCCCTTTCCTGCCTTTATTAATCTATAGTTCAGGTATTCGAGTGTTTCATTATGTGACAACGGATTGAGCCTTGCTCTTACTGTAATCCTCTGGTTCAACTGTCTGAGTTTACTTCCCCTCAACCTTCCCTCGAGTTCAGGTTGAGCGATCAGGACTATTTGTAAAAGTTTCTCTTTGTCAGTCTCAAGATTGGAGAGTAACCTTAACTCTTCGAGGGTCTCATCATGCAGGTTCTGTGCCTCATCAACAATTATGATTACAGGCATATCCATTTGAGATTTTTCTATAAGAAAGTCCCTGAAAGCCTTTAATATGTCATTCTTGTTCGTCTTCGTGAGTTTTACATTAAGATCTTCCAGAACAGACAGGAGGAATTCTTCAAAAGAAAGGCGAGGGGTCAGTATTAGAGCAATTTCTGCCCTATCCTTCCAGCTGTTTTTGAATACATTAAGGACGGTAGTCTTCCCTGTCCCCGGTTCTCCAGTGACAAGGCAAAAGCCTTCTCTTTGCTGCACCACATAGCTCAATGAGGACAGGGCCTCGTTATGGTTTTCCGATGGAAAAAAAAACATGGGGTCAGGTGTCAATTTGAAAGGGTCTTCTTTTAATCCATAAAACTCTAAAATATCCATCTGCACCCCCACCCTAACCCTCCCCCCTCGAGGGGGAGGGTATTTTGCAAGATGTCCATTATTTTCCTATCTGCTCATTATTTTTATTATGTCATGCTGAACCCTGAAAGTGTCATGCTGAATTTAGTTCAGCATCTCTTCAGGGCAGGCTTGTTTCAGCATCTCTAATAAAAATGATGATTTAGAGACCCTGAAATACCCTGAATCAAGTTCAGGGCAGGGTGACATTTAAAAAGTTTTATCTTCCCATCTTTGACACTAATTCATATATAGGGAATATGAGACCAATTATTATCAGTGCAAAAATTAACCCTATAAAGGTTATCACAACGGGCTCTATCATCTTGCCGAGTTTCTGTGATACGTCATCGAGCTTCTTTAGATAATATTCTGAGAGATACGCAAATTGTTCATCTAAGGTTCCGCTTGTTTCGCCTATATCAATCATCCTCGTGAGTATCGGGGGGAATACCTTGTGTTTCCTCAAGGCATCAGATATCCTGCTTCCTGCTTCTATGGTCTGCATTGAATCCTCAATAGCTACCTTAAAGGCATCATTGCCTATTGTATCGGCTATTATCTCAAAAGACCTGTGTATGGTAATACCTGCTATTGTGAGAATCCTTAACTGTTCTGAAAATAATGCGAGGAGCTTGTTGTATATTATGTGCTTCATTATGGGGAATTTAATTTTTGCGAGATCGACATGGTATCGTGTTTCCTTTTTCTGCCTCAGTGTTTTTATCAAAAGAAACACAGCCACAGGACTGAGCAATATGAGGAACCAGTAAGACTGGGTGAAGCTGCTGACAGAGATGAGTATCTTTGTTGGTAGAGGAAGGATAATGCCCATATCCTTAAAGACGACTATGACCTTGGGAAGAACATACACCAGCCAGAAGAGTAATGCACCTGTCGTTGTAATAATTGCAAATACAGGATATATGAGTGCCCTCTTGATGGAAGAGGCCAGGTCTTCCATTCTCTGCAGATGTGTTGCCACATCAGAGAGGCTCCTGTCGAGACGTCCTGTCTCCTCTCCGATAATTACGAGACGTATAAATATGTCAGGAAAGATGTCTTTATGTGATGCAATTGCATCAGAGAATCTCGAGCCAAGTTCTATCATCCTCCGTATGCTCTCTAATTTCTGCTTGAAGTATCTGCTTTCGGTCGTCTCTACTATATCTGCTATATCAGAAAGGGCAGTCAGGATGGGTATGCCTGCCTTCAACATCACTGAAAGGTTATTTGCGAACTCAATAATGTCCTTTCTCTTTATTCTCCTTGCGAGAAGCCTTTTTGTGATGGATGCAATACGTTCATTGGATTTCTTTATGTCTATTATATGCAATCCTGAGGCTGTAATACTGTCGTATGCGACGTCCATATTGGTGGTCTCTACCATTCCCTTTACAAGGGCACCGCTCGGGTTAATAGCTCTGTATGAAAAAAATGGCATTATCCTGCAACCCTCAAGACTTCCTCAAATGTTGTTATACCCTCAATAGCCTTCTTTATTCCGTCATCCTTTATGGTCTTCATGCCATTCCTTATAGCAACATCCTTTAAGGCCTTAATAGATGCACCGGAATAAATCAATTCATTTATATCATCATTAACGATGAGTATCTCACCTATGGCTGTCCTTCCTGAATAACCTGTATTGTTACAGATTGAGCACCCCTTGCTTCTAAAAGCTATTTTTATCTTTCCCTCGAGTTCTGGCAGGCCCATAGCTACCAGCTCTCCATTTTTGAGCGGGTATTCAGTCTTACAATTTATGCATATCTTTCGCACGAGCCTCTGGGCTACAACAGCCATAAGAGAAGATGAAAGCAGATACCTGTCAACATTCAGGTCAAAGAGTCTCGGTATTGCGGTAATCGCATCGTTTGTATGAAGTGTCGTAAGAACCAGATGCCCTGTAATTGAAGCCCTTATTGCTATCTGTGCCGTCTCCTCGTCTCTTATTTCACCTAAAAGCATAACATCAGGGTCCTGCCTCATGAAGTTTCTACCAGCGAGGGCAAAATTATATCCTGCCTTTTCATTAACCTCTGTCTGCCTGATCATGCTCATTTTATATTCCACAGGGTCTTCCACAGTAAGGACATTCTTTTCGAGGAGATTTATTTCCCTCAATACTGCATAGAGGGTTGTTGTCTTACCGCTGCCTGTGGGGCCTGTGATCAGGATCAAGCCATAAGGTTTTGAGAACAAAAAACGCAGTCTCTCTACATCGTGCTTATCAAATCCGAGATTCAAGATACGCAGTAAAGGACCAAGACCTCTCAGCATCCTTATTGCAACGTTCTCCCCATATATCGTGGGAATAGTTGAGACACGCATATCGTATTTCCTGCCGAGGAAGGAGAAGGAAAAAGAGCCATCCTGTGGCAGTCTCTGCTCTGCTATATCAAGCTCTGAAAGTATCTTTATCCTGGAGATGACCCCGCTGTGCGCAATCTTCGGGAAACAGTGACCGTGCTGCAGGACGCCATCTATGCGGTAAAAGACATGGACCGCCTTTAACGCAGGGTTTATATGGATATCGGTTGCATTTCTTCTGATACCATCCATGATTAAGAGTTCTGTGAGTGATGAGATTGTAGCTGCTGATGGGGTCTCGCTGGTCTTAATCTCATTGATGGCCTTCTCGATGTGTTTATGTATGGGGTTTTCTAAAAAGTAATAAGCCTTTTCCAGGATATCGTAGAAACCTTCTGAATCTACCATATAGGCCCTCGGAGGTTTGCCGCTTATTCTGGTGGCTACGTCTATGGCAAGTATATTACTCGGACTATTTATTCCTATAGCAATAATACCTTTTTCAAGGCTGAGTGGCAAAAAACCTGTACTTTCAGCAATTTCTCGAGATACAAGACGAAGGGCATTTTCAGATGGCATATAACTATCAAGATCGATAAAACTGATACCGGCTTGCTCTGCAAGGGTCTGGGCCATCTCCTTTGAAGAGACAAAACCGAGCTTTGTTAATGTATCACCAATGAGGTCTCCTGTTATCGTCTGCTGGGCTAATGCAACATTTAGCTGGGCCTCTGTAAGAAGCCCTTTGGACTTTAATTGTTCACCGAGTTTCAGGGTTGCCATTTCACTGTTCTGCTATTGTTGGTCTAAGCATTATAATGAGCTCTGTCTTCTCCTCTATTTTTTCCCTACTCTTAAAAAGATGCCCTATGATGGGAATACTGCCGAGAAAAGGTACCTGTTTATCCTCCAGTCTATCTCTATTCTGTATAAGCCCTCCAATGATGAACATCTGGCCACCCTTGGTCTTGACAGTTGTGCTTAACTCCCTGAGGTCAACAGTCGGCAGGGAAATCTGGATGGTGTTTTCTCCAACCTTCCCAACTGTTCTATCCTCCAGTCTTATAAGGTCAGAGACTATAGGCGTTATGGTCAGGGATATCTCTCCTGCTTCACTTATATATGGGACGATTCCAATCATAATGCCCGAAAGGACACTGCTGGTGTAGACTGTGAAGGTAGTGGTAGGCACCACACCCGTAGCTGCGGCTGTAGAGGTTGTCTCCACCCTCGATACGAAGGTTACATTCCTCCCTACACAGAGCAGAGCTGTCTGGCCATTCATTATATTTACCTTCGGATTCGAAAGTACTCTCACCTCTCCCATTGTCTGGAGTGCCTTCAACAGGCCTGTAAAGTCCCATCTTGCTACGCCAATCTGAAAACTGGGTAAAGTCTCGCTTACGACACTCGTAAACTTATCGGTTTTAACCGTAACCTGGCCGAGACTATTTATATCCAATGCTGACCAATCAATACCATATCTAAGACTTTTTGATAGTTGTACTTCTACAACACGGGCCTCAATAATAACCTGCCTGTTAAGCACCTTACTGAGTCGTGCGAGATAATTCTCCACCTTTCCCAGGTCCTTTTTTGTGGCTGTAACGATTATCGTCCCTGCCATCCTGTTAACACTGAAACCGGGTTGTGGTTGAGCCCCCCTGGAGCCGCCTCCTTTGGTGTTTGCTGAGCACCCCCTGCAGTGCCCAGGAGGCTTGCTATCGTCTTTTCTATCGAATCCCATAATTGAAAAGAGGTTTTATCGCTCTCTACCTTTTGTGTCACACTACCTTTGATTCCTGTAGCGCCCGTTACACCGGTTGTGCCTGCTGTTGCACCGGTTGTGCCTGCTGTTGTACCCGCAGCACCTGCTACGGCGCCACCCAATATGTCGCCTCCCACATCAACAGTATAACTTTGAATGACAGATGGATGGCCGAATTCGAATATCTTTGTGTCCATCACTTTTACAGTGAGGATGTTGTCCTTTACGGAATAGAAGTAGTCCACAGACGTAAAGATTGTATTCAAGGCGTCCTCTGCACTCACATTCTTTAATGTGAGAGTCACAGGTAACTCAGGTTCTACCCCTTTTTCCATTACAAGGTTCAATCCTGTGGATTCGGCTATAACATAAAGGACATCCCTTAAAGGTGTGGCCCTCGCAGAAATGGAAACAATCCTCGTTTTAAGAGGTGAGAGCTCTTCCGAGACTGGCATAAAATCAGGGGTTATGCGTTCAGCGTTCGGCGTTCGTTGTTCGGCATTTGGGGTCTGGTATATCTTTTTCTCTGGACTCTGAACTCCCGACTCAGAACTTAACTTTGTCGGTTCTGTTGTGGCACACGCAGAAAGTAAAAAAAGGACACAGAACAAAGAGCTCAGAGCAAAGAGTTTCACCCCCTCCCTCGCCCTCCCCCCTCGAGGGGGAGGGATGTGGGGGGGACTGTGTTCTGTTATCTGTCTCCTGTCTTTTATAATCATTTCTTCTCCTCCAGATATATCCATCTTGTTTCTTCCGGTTTATCATTCGGAATCGACTCGTACCGAGCAGGAGAGGGTTTGACCTCCTTCAGCAATATCCTGTTCTTCTCTATCTTTGTTACCCTCATCCCGGCAACACTATCTCCTTCCTTAATAACCAGTCCATTCACAATGGCCATCCTCCGGCCCTCACTGAGGACTATCATCGAGACCTTTAAAGCTTCAAGGTGGGGTTTAGCCTCTGCTGGTGTCTGAGGAGCCACTGCAGAAAGAGGCACAGAAGGATAACCTGATGGAGGTGCTTTGGCCATCTCGAATGGGCTTCTCAGGTCTCTGCTGACTGTAAAAGGTTGTCTCTCCCGTATATCTATCTTTTCAGGAACAAACTTTAACATCCTCATTTCCGCAGGGGGCAGAGTGGGTTTAAAACTGATTATTTTTACTGTAAAAAGGCTAACAATAATCAATAAAAATGGCAGGGCCATCTGTATCTTCATCCTCCTGTCCATTATTCCTTTACCTTTTTAGCAGGCATCCTCAGTGAACCCTCTATCTTACATAGTATAGCATCAGATGGTTTCCCTGCTGCCTTTTCAATCACAATGTTCTTGATGGCAAAAAATGGGAAATTCATGGACTGCAGGTATCCAATATTACTTACCAGATGCAAATAGCTGTCGACAGGAATACTGATAGTTACGGGAAGTATTATTTCACCTCCCCTTTCATCAAAGTTTGTTACTGTTATGTCAGCGCCCTTAATGGCGGTCTTTATCCCATCGAGTGCTAAAAGCATGATCTCTTTGTGGCTTCTTGAATGATAGTAAGATGGCAATAAACCGTCTATCTTCCTCATCGCTGAGTCCGTATCTATCACAGCCTGCTCCACCTTCAAGGCATTTGTTCTTATAAGCCCGGACCTCTTTGTTGTATCTGAAAGGCTCTTTTCATATTTAGCAATTACAACAGCAGAAACAATAATCGTACTCAGGACTATTCCTGCAATGAGGTGAAAGGTGACAGGTCTTTTGAGTTCACCGTAAATCATTGGTACGTTATCTCCACACGGAAACTCTTGTCCCTGAACTCAAGTCTATGCCCTTTTATACTGGCACCTTTTATACCTGAAATAGAGTCAATAAGTTTCTGATAATGCATCTGCATATTTGCATAACCCTCTGTCTTTACAGACCCCTTCAGCTCTACATTCAAAATGTTATCCCCAGCAGTTATGGAAGTGTGATCTATTCTGATAGTATCCGTCTTTAGTTCAGAAAGCAAAGACAGAAATTTTTGAATGTCTGGAATTGATGTAGCATTCCTGAAAGATGTTATAAAAGGCATGTATCCAGCCAGCTCAGCCTTCTTCGTATCGTATATGGTTAGTGTATTATTAACATCAGGAAGACTTGCCCTTATGGAATTAAGTTTACTTTTCAGTTCAACAATATTTTTTGCTATATACCCTGTATAGCCCATACCTATAAGCGAGAGCATCATAAATAGAGCAGTCGAATATTTCAGAAATAGCCTTGTTTGAAAAAGATTTTTATACTCTCCGGGTAATAGGTTTATGTCTCTGTCCTTCGGGACAAAGAAGGCTGAAAGGGGAGATATAAAATCAAGGTATAGTGAATCATTTCTTGTTAGAGACATGCGATGTGAAAGACACGCTATAGGTATCGATGTACCTGTAGTTACATTGTAATCACTGCAGACGCTTCCTGCAAGTGCGACAGCATATGGGTTTATCTTCAGATTCTGTCTGCAATAATTAACAGTCATATTGATGTTCTGAATATCAATATCTCTGATCCCCTTTTCAGCAGATTGGGCTATCCTGATAAATTGTATTACGCCATCTTTGATCAAAAACATATTCTTATTTAGACCCGTTTCCGAGATGCAGAGAAAGGGTACCGGTTCCGACCCTATTAGACAGGCGATAGAGAAAATATCAGGATAAATAGCCTTAATGACTTTGCCCCTGAGAACGAATCTGTCAACTATATCCTTCATATCCTCTTTCTTAACAGCAAAGACAGAGACCTCTTTTATCCTTCTATGTTCTACAATCTTTTCACCTGATATTGTGTAAAGGAAAGAAAAATCTTTAAATTGAGATCTCTTCTTGACCTCTGCCTCAATCAGCCTTTTTATGAACCTTTTTTTTGTCGGTGGAATAAGGACTGTATCTTGGAAGAAACCCTTGAAGCTACTTACAACTATGAATTCCTTTGCCCTTTCTTCCTCAAGAAAATGATCAAATTGCTCATCCTTTACTATTAAGGCATCATCGACCTCAATGCCCGTTCTTTTTAAAGTTGCGTATACTATTCTGACATCTTCTCCTTCAAAACTTACAGCTACAGCCCTTCTCAATAACTCAATACCTCTCCATTTATTGGTCTATAGCCTGAATTATAATATAAAAATGTTAAAAATACAATTGAACGAATTCAGCAATTCTCGGTAACCAATCAAAAATAGCCCTTACATTTGTGATATATGGGGCGTGTGCTGAGAATTGTCTTCATGGAACGAAATATCTGCTCTACCATCCATAGTTGCTTGTATTGAAGCGCTACCTCCCCCCGTTTTCGACAGTGATAGGCATATTTTAGCAAAGATATTAAGCTAAATACCTGATTTTTCTACATTCATATTTTTCTGATTCAAATTTTCATAGGCACACGATTTAATATTTTTTCCTTGACAAACAAGAT
>VGWZ01000058.1 GCA_016873595.1 Nitrospira sp. | reverse complement strand
TAATCAATCTCAGATTCATATTTGCGAACAGTGATGCCGCTCCCCTTTATGAGAAGGCAATATTTTATCGAAGATAAATCGGCTTTAAGCTTTTTCGTTTCTGCAAGGAGCGAAGTAAAGCGCTCAGAATCGGCATGGTTCGTCAAGTATTCGCGGAATGCAAGGAAGCCGCGCGACTTTAAGTCTGCCAAGGATAAATCGTGCACCAGTTGGTTAACGGCGTGGCAATAAATTTCTACCGCGTCCAGAAACCAGCTTTTCTTCTGGTATTCGTAGTAAAGCTTGTCTGCCTAGGCAAGATGTTCGCGCATTACGCACATTTTTTGTGCAAATGATTTTATATGATCGAACAGTTCGGTATTTTCAATGTCCTGAAAGATTTCATGACGGTATTCAATCCCATCGATATTATTCAGCGAAACATAAAAAAAGGATTTTAGATGATATTCCTCCCTGCCAGCCGTGACAGCGTCTATAATCTGATCAAGATTTAAATCGGCAAAAAAGGCCGGGGCTGTAAGGGATTCCAGCTTTATGCTGTCTTCTGCTCTTTCAAATAGTATGCTGTGGAAAGTCATGAGAAAACATCTCCTATTTTAGGATTATACTGAGTCTTACTGTAAGCCTTCTTCTCTGATATTCATTAAGCATACTGCCTCTTTAACTCTGAATCGTCTATCAAAATTCAGATTAAGGTTGTTGATAGATGATTTGATTATATTGATAGCCCTTTCTGGAATACTCCTTCCCACCAGATTTAGAAGCGACAAAGCTGCCTCAAGCCTAACCAGTTCCTGTTCATCATCAAGAAAGCCGAGCAGCCATGGTATGACATTTTTGTCTCCGATGATTCCAAGTAGTTCTATAGCTTCTGCTCTTCTTTCAATACTTGGAAGTATTTCAACATCTTCTCTTAATTTCTTTAATTCGGTAGTTTTGACAAGTTCCTCGATGGCATCTTTGCCAAATTTGAGTATAGCCTCAGATACCCTTTCCCTTTTAAAACTATCCTCAAGAATCCCAACAAGAATGGGTATAGCCCTTTGCACTCTAAATTCAGCCAAAGCCTCTGCAGCACCTACAAGGTGATATTTCTCAAGTGCAATAAGCAGTGATTCAATAGCCTTTTTATCTCCAAGCTCTTGCAATGCGTGACATATACAATTCCTTACTGCCTCTTCTGCAAGTGCTTTGACAGGGTCAGGCACATCACAGGGAGCTAAAAGAGCAGTGATAAGCCCATCCATAGCGTTTTCTCCACCTATGACTCCGAGTGCTTCTGCTGCAAGGCATCGTGGTTCATGGTCATTCGTAGGATCAGAAAGAAGAAAGGAAATTAATGGTTCAATAGCAGCCCTGCCAAGAGAAATAAGCTCCAACTGTACTTCGTAACACTTCATGGGAATATTGAGTCCATATACTATTTCCCGTGCCTTTGATTTTTTATCCATCTTATCGCTCATTTTATTCTATTTTTCTGGTGCACAGTACTCCTGAATAAAGCATCCACCTTCTTTCATTCATGCTCTATCGTTCCCGCCCATGACTCATTTTTCAGCCAGGACATTATGTTGCCTCTTTACCACGATTAGGAACGGGACAGCAAGAAGCTGCACAAGAATAGAGAAGATGACTAATGCAGAGATAGACACATCATACAAGAACCCCATCAGTGCGCTACCCACAAACCAGAAAATACCGAAGTTCATGTTAAAAATTCCGAAAGCTGTACCGCGTCGTTCAACAGGTGACATAGAGGCCACCACTGCTTTAAAAATGGATTCTTGGGCTCCCATGCCAATGCCCCACAATATAGCACCGAGAAATGCGCTCTTGAAACCACCGAGAAAAACCAGCGGGGCGAACGGAACTGAAATGAGGACTGCTATAATGATAATGGGCATACCCTTGCGGTCATAAATACGACCTAACACAAGCGCAGCTAATCCATCAACACCCATTGCGATAGCATAAAATAGGGGAATCCAGTCACGACGAACGAGAGATACTTTTTCAAAATGATATGCAATGAGTGGATAATCGGCAAAGCCTGCTGCAATGCCCACGACAGTGGCAGTTGCTCCGAGCAGTGACAAATAAGGCCCAACAATGCTTCGCGCGCCTTCGTAGGTCATGTCAGCGAAGAGGCTGATGACGCCGATGGCTATTACGAATTTCGCTGCCCTTCGTTTGTTGATGCTAAACTCTTCTGCATTTTTTTTCATGAAAGCTCCTCCTTTTTGTGAACCTATTAAATACTTCCCAAAGGGTATTTTGTTCTTCCAGGTACTTTGAGATGGTTACGTTTGTACTTAGTGCTTCTTTAATATGTTCTCCATTTCAGTGATAAGGTTAATGATAGCATCTATCTGGGGGTCAAGAACTTTTTCAAGACCTTCTTCAACCTCGCCGTAGCCTCTTAATCTCTTTGCCTTCGACCCCTCAAGGGTTTCCCAGCAATAGGAAAGGTCGGCTAATATCTGGCTGCTCAATTTCGCTTGTTTCATCTCAAGGGCGAACTGTTTTGAAAGGTGGCTCACTTTCTCTCTTACAAGCTGTATCTTCTTTACGATTTCCTCCCTTGACTGCAGTAAGATATCGTTTTCTGTCACTATTAAATTTCCTCTGAACCCGTCACTGTTTATCAATGTCTCAATTTCGCACATCATTTCTTCCAGTATTCTGAACGTCGAGGATAGTCCCCTTCTCTGGTACTCATTAAGTAAATCTTCTTTAACCTTTTCCTTCATTTTTTGGTTACCTCTTATTTTTTACCTGTAAATTCTACTCTCTATGAGCTCCCTTGCTTTTCTTCTCACAATGTTCTCCACTGAATTAAGTGCTTTCCAAGAATCCACACCGCTCTCTGGACTGTTTCACGTTCCGGATGCTTGAGTGCGTTAATCAGTTTCTCCTCAAAGCTCCTCTTTTCATGCTCTGTTATATTTGCGTCGCAGTATGGACATGTCTTCTCAGTTTCTTTTATTTCCTTCCAGCATATGGGACAGAAAAATACCATCTTTTAATCACCTATCGAGTTATAAAGGATTACTCATTCCAAAAGTTTCTCAATTTCATGTACCAAGCTACTTATCTTCTCCACTTCATATTCATATATACTACTTAGCAAAGACGCCCTACCTTTAAGTATTTCAAGCATTGCCTTTATCCATTTATTTGTTTCATCCTTTTCTTCTTTTGACACTACGGTATCCTCTATCATCTTCAAGGCAGCCTCTTTTATAATCTCATCTATTTTTATGAGAAGGGTAAATATTTTCTCCCGCAAATCTTTTTTTAATGGCATAACATATCCGACCCCTATTGGAGAGACTCCATATCTCATAAGATCAATCATTTCCTCGTTCATCACACCGATCAAAAGGTGTAAGAGATAGAGCGCATATTTCTCACCTAAATTGAGCGATTCTAATACTTTGTCATTCCCCGACTTGATCGGGGAATCCAGAAACAAAAGAACTGGATTCTCTGGTCAAGCCAGAGAATGACACTTATTGGGTGATTGCATTTTCTTTAGAATACCTTGATTAATATGGTTTTAAATAAATAAATCGCTCAATTTAGGTCTCATTTATTGTTGCTGCCATACACTTGCTCCTTCATCTGTTCAACCCATCTCTGCATTCCATCCCTCTGGGCCCTTGCTCCAATAAGGTTCAATTTCAGTATCTTATTTTCACTCGTTAGCTCATAGAGTCTGTAATTCATTCCGGCGATCTTACCATCGATATCCCGATGTTCAAAGACGATTTTTGTTAACCTCGCGTTAAGAGATGCATTTTCCTCTTCAAGTCTCTGAATGAGTTCGTCTTTACTTCGTATAGACGCCTCAAGCTCCTCTATCCTTCGCTTCAGGAGATAAGTGTCCTTCAATCTTTTCAACATTTTCACGCGTCCCGTCTCTTGAGTATAGAAGATGCTTTTTCGTGGTCATCCAGCGCTCGATAACAAGCGGCGGTATATGCCAGAGCCGTTTGCGAATGGGGAAATGTCTGAAAGCATTTTAAAGCCTCATCGAATCGACCAACGTTCATATAACTTACACCGAGACAGACGGCGATCTGTTCACTTTCTGGATAATATTTCCTCGCTTCTGATAGAATTGCTATGGATTCCTCATATTTTCTTTCCTTCTGTTTAATAATCCCCAGTCCAAGATAGGCCCGGTGGTCTGGAAAGTATGACAAAGCCCTGGTATATAGCCTTTCGGCGACTTTTTCTTTTTCCGGAATAGCCTCGATGGCTGCATACTCGCCGTGGCTAAAGGTCATGGCGAGCCTCGAAAGAAAATCGGCATGACTCTCATGGAGGTCATCTTTATCGATAAGGTTCAGCGCATCGACAAATTTCGGAAGGTTCTTGTAAAACTCTGACCTGAGTTTCCCGCCGAAGGACAGGATTTGCTCCTTTGACAAGCGCTGATCGGATTCAAAATACATGATATCCTCTATTCTTTTCAGCCAGATATTATCTCCTGACTTCGTTCTCTCCTGAAAATCCTCATACAAGGCGGTCCCGGGGAAAATGTCCAGAATATAGAAGATCGCACTCAAGGGTTTAATCGCTCGAATCAAATCTATAGTCTCCTTAATCGTCTCCGAAGTTTCGCCCGGCGACCCGTAGATAAAGTAAGCGCGGGGCAGTATGCCATACTGGGATGTCAGCTCAAAAGCCCTTTTAATATCTTCGGTTCTGATGTTCTTGTTCAGAGCTTCTCTGATCTTTTCAGAGCCGCTTTCCACACCATAGCTGATCTGGATGCAACCCGCCCTCCTCATCCAGTACAGCATTTCTTCGCTCACAAAATTTACTCGTGAGATGGCAAACCACGTGATCTTGAGACGCTTTTCGATAATCTTCATGCAGATCTGTATCACGCGATCCTCTCTCATGGTGAAGGTATCATCCGAAATATAGAAGAAGGAGACTCCTTTCTGATGGAGTTGTTCCAATTGTTCGACAAAATAATCAGGCGAGTGGAATCTTACCCTGCGTCCCCAGAAACGGGGTGATCCGCAGAAAGTACAGTTGAAAGGGCAGCCCCGGGATGAGACCACGTGCTGAAACGTAAAATATTTTGAAGGCATCGGCAATTGGTCAAGCTCCCTCACAATTTCGCCGACTTCTGTCTTGACTATTTCTTCTCCCTTCTGGAAAGCTATCCCCCCGATTGTGTCCGGACTCACCTCTTTTCCTTTCTCGATCTGCTGGAGAAGCTCTAAGAAGCTGTATTCCCCTTCGCCCAGAATGATATAATCAATCTCTCGGAAGTGCCTCAGCAGATGTTCCCACAGGAAAGTTGCACCGATTCCGCCAAAAACAATTTTCACCGCTGGCAGTATCTTCTTGGCAACCTTTGCTATATCGACCCCGCCCCATCGGTTGGCATGGACGATGGAAAAACCGATAACATCAGGCATCTTGTCTTTGAGTGTCTTCTCAATCTCGTGAGGCCTTTTATTAATATCGTACCAGTTCAGGATCTCCACATCATACGCATGTTCTCTGAGCAATGCACCGATATAATATAGTCCGATAGGCGGAACGCCGACATTCTCTGCATAAAGCCTATCGTCAAGGAAATAAGGATAAATGAGGAGTATTTTTATCGATTTCGCCGCCGGCACAATGCCTCCTCCATTATTAACTGCCTTTAATTCTTTATCCATACTGACAAACAGGTAATATCTTCAACGTTTAGCATTCTATTTTCCCCACATGCCTTTTCTTCCAACCAATTTCTCTACAGCCCTCCACCATGATGTTCTCTCGTTTTTGTTTCGTTCATGACTGCTGTTTTTTTTCTCTACAAAACTTTTTAATTCTTTTAATAATTGTTCATTATGAAATTTCTGAATGCTGGAAAAGTACTCAGCAATTTCCCCGCTAAGCTCTTTCATGATTAATGTGAAATGTAGCTGACAGAACCTTTTTTCTAATGGCTCTGAAAGATTCCCAAAAGCTGAAACAATATCCTTTACGAAGTCGTTTAAAAACTCTCCCTCTTTCATTTTTAAATAGTCGCATATTGAACAACTGTGAGAAGGATATTCATTATTTTCTATTAACATTTCGCACATTAAAGCTATGGTTTCAGGTGTGGTTAAAGAGGCGATATTCCAGAAGTGGTAGTTACAGAGCCCCTTTTCTATAAAATTGGCTTTCAAATTATCATTCCTGATAATTTGATGCTGGATTTTACACATATAGTCAAATTCTATTCCATCAAGGCGCTCACAAGTATAGCATCTGTGAGGTATTGATAAAATGTCTCTTATAACTGCATCCTCATCCATTCAAAATACCTTTTATCTTTGTTTACATGGTTAACGATTTTGATTTATTAAAATCTCTAAAATTAAAAAACTCCTACAACCCCCACCCCACCCTCCCCCTCGATGGGGGAGGATAAGGAGGGGGTGGTAGGAGTTATCAGTCCTGAATCAGGATATTTAAACGAACTCCATCGTTTCATATTATCTATGTCAAAAGAGATGCGCCTTACTTATTATTCCTCCATGCCCTTCCAAAAGAATACCTTTTCGAGAGGAATTTTAGCTATCTTCGGTTTTGTTATCAAACCCAGTGCTTTTTCCATCTGAATCTTTTGCTCCATTACTGCCACACTTTTCCTCGATGAGACCACAGTGTCGGGGTTAACAGATATTGAAGTAGCTCCGCAGCGTATCATGAATTCCAGATAATCGGGATATACACTTGGGGCCTGTCCGCAGATTGAGGTGGTAACGCCATATTTCTTGCAAACAGCCATCGTATAAGCGATTGCCCTTAAGACCCCGAGATTCCTCTCATCATAAAGCTCCTGCACTGAAGCATCATTTCTGTCTACGCCGAGAACGAGCATGGTTAAATCATTGGTACCAAAACTCACGCCGTCTATTCCTTCTTTGCAGAATTCCTCAATCATGAAAACTGCACTCGGAACTTCAACCATAATCCATAACTGTAAACTGTTGTCTGTTCTGTGGTTTAATCCTTCTTCAGACATAATATTTACTGTCTTTCTAAACACATCAAGAGTTCTGACAAAAGGTACCATTACCCAGATATTGGTAAATCCCATCTTCTCTCTTGCGTGTCTGATCGCCTTGAGCTCGAGCCTGAAGATATCATCTTCCTTTGTGTATCTGTATTCTCCACGATAACCGATCATAGGATTCGGCCCGACATGTCCTTTTTCATATTTTTCTCCTCCGGGCAGTTCAAGAAATTCATCTGGCTTGAAATCGAGAAACCTATACACGACAGGCCGCGGAAAAAATGCCTCAGCAACCTGTCCGACGCCACCCGCAAATTTATCAATCATCAGCCTTTCGCCGCCCTGCTCTAAAAGAAGCCTCGGGTGCTTTCCTATGCTGAGCATCAGGTGTTCTGCTCTCAACAACCCTACACCATCGGCATTCGTCTCTTGTGCTACCTTCTGCGCAATTTCGGGGATAGAAAGATTTACATAAACTTTTGTTGAAGTGACAACCTGAGATGATATATCCGTTGGCGCTCTTGAGACCACTGTTTCCACTGCTTCTGCCTTTCCGACAGCGCCCTTAAATATCAATCCCCGTTGTCCGTCCACAGTCACAACTTCGCCATCTTTCAGTGTTATTGTTGCAGTTTCGGTTCCAACGACACAGGGTACTCCGAGTTCACGGCTCACTATCGCAGCATGGCAGGTTTTTCCACCAAGGTTCGTCACAATGGCTCCGGCGATCTTCATTACCGGAACCCAATCTGGCGTAGTCATCTCTGTTACCAAAATCTCACCATTCTGAAAACCCGATTTATCTTTAATATTTAGGATAACTCTGACCTTTCCTGAAGCCCGGCCGGGACTAACACCTATGCCTTTAATGAGTATTTCTTTTTCAATGTCTTTCTTTATTACTGCAGCTTTAGCTTCTTTCTCAGCGCCATGGACTGTTTCAGGCCTTACCTGGAGGACAAAAAGTCCCCCACCATCATCCATAGCCCATTCAATGTCCTGCGGTCCGCTATAATGTTTTTCTATCTTCACACCATATTGTGCGAGGCGGATAATCTGTTTGTCGGTAAGCGCAGATTTTTCCTGTAGAGTTTCTGGTACCGCTTCCCATTTTGTGCCGCCTTTCTTATCAGATATAATCTGCCTTTCCTTCTTCACTACATGTCTTTCGAGAATTTTAAAATTTTCCTTGCCTACAACATACTCGTCCGGTGTCACCTGGCCGCTCACTATCGCTTCACCCAATCCCCATGAGGCGTTGATAACTATTCTGTCTTTTTCACCGCTGACTGGCTCAAGGGTGAACATAACGCCTGATGCTTTTGAAAAAAGAAGCTGCTGGACTGCTACACTAATAAGAACATCACTATGTGAAAATCCCTTTTCTTTTCTATAGACAATGACCCTTGGAGTAAAAAGCGAACTCCAGCACTTTTTAATACTGTTTAAAAGATTCTCCTCTGTAACATTTAAAAAAGTATCCTGCAGACCTGCGAAACTGGCACCCGGTAAATCCTCGGCTGTTGCCGAAGAGCGGACAGCAACATGCATCTTCTTCATGCCGGCATTTTCACAAAGTTCCTCATAGGCCTTTAATATCGCTTTTTCGATCTCCTTCGGCATTGGCAAACCTTCAACATAGTTCCTGATCTTCTTTGATACATCGTCAAGAGATTCCATATCGGATATATCCATGCCTGAGAGGAGAGCTTCAATTTTCTCGTCTGCTTTCGTCTTTTCCAGAAAAACTTTGTATGCATAAGCTGAGATGGCAAATCCATTCGGGACAGGTATACCAATCTTACCTGCTACTTCACCGAGGTTGGCGCATTTGCCTCCAACAAGAGGGATATCCTCCTTCCTTAGGTCATTAAACCATAAAATATAATCATGCTTCTTCACAGAAACTACCTCCCTTCTTTAGGAACAATGATATGTTGAAAAGACTTCAATACCTCAGTGTTGCCTTCAACCTCGAACCTACTAATTGTTCCTCCTAAGTTTTTAATCATTAATGTATTTTCATTTCATTCCACATGTAGGGCGTAGAGTATTAATTTTGTCCATTTGACAATCTATCTGAATAAGTTTCAGATTTAACATGTCACCTTTGACGTATTCATGTCTTTGTGCTTTTTCAAAAATCTCTCTCATCATCCCTGGATTGCCTTCAGTGATATAAAATATTTCTTTAAAAAGTTGTGATTTATTACGAATGCTCATGGGTAGGTTCTTGTATAAATACTCCATTAGTAGATATGCATTCCTCTTTGACAAATTTGTTACCTTGAGTTTTGGCACAAGGTAAAGACAGTAACTGAGTTTGCCTTTAAAATTATAATCAGTTAGTTCCCAGCTTTGCCTGCTGGCGGTAATTATCATTGCAACATCTTTTAAGGGGGTTAAAAAAGCATTTATCTTTGGTGTGACATGCTCAAGATGGTCAAGGATTATACAAAATCTTCTACTGCTTATATTCCGAAATATAATATTCTTTAAGTCCCTCGAATTTATAGTCTTTAGGTCACTCCTGTGCCTAATCTCTTTAATCCTTTTGAACTTATCTATGTTCTGAAGAGTATGTGAAGAATAAAGCAAGTAACCAGCTATATGGATAAGTATTTCTCTTAACGTTCTGCTCGTTCTGCATAAAATAGGAACAAGGGGTGTTTGAAAATAATTCCAATTACTGTAGACATACTCGAGAAGTGCTGTCTTTCCGACACCCTCAGGGCCATAGATGTGAAAAGACTTCATCTCCTTGATATGATTTCTGATTAAGCCTATTTCTCTGTCTCTTCCTATTAACACACCCATGAAACAAACCTTTTTAAAATAAAAAACTCCCACCAATTCATTAATCAGTAGGAGTTATCAGTCCTGAATCAGGACATTTAAACGAACTCCATCGTCCTACATTTAAACTTCGAGAAACAATTTCATGAAAAAACCTGTTGCCTTATGTTAA
>VGWZ01000057.1 GCA_016873595.1 Nitrospira sp. | reverse complement strand
CCACCAGGATATCTACATCGGGGTTACTCTCTTTAATATCCTTCAGAACCTTAGCTATGTTCTCTTCTTCATTGTAAGCAGGTATGATTATCAAATAGGATTTCAATCTTTTATCAACCTTTAAAATAAAATAAAAAAATAATGCGGCATAAGAAATCTTTCTTGAGAATTTGGTCTCTGCTCTATAAAAGTAACTATCCCCATAAGAGCGAATTGTCTGAAGAGTGTAACAGATGAAAACTATTCTTCCTGTGTTACCCTGAGGACCTCACTCAATGTTGTGATACCTGTCTTTATCTTCTCAGCACCGTCCTCAAGCAATGTTCTCATACCATGATGCCTGGCCAATTCTCTTATCTGGTTTGAATCAGCACGCTTCAGGATAAGTTTACGCACATCATCATCAACAATGAGCAATTCGAATATCCCTGACCTGCCATAGTAGCCTGTAAATGAACATTGTTCACAACCTTTTCCGCTGTAAACGGATATATCACTGCTGATGCCAAGGGTGGTGAGTTCTTCTTTATTCGCAATTGACGGATCTGTTTCTTTGCATACGGGACAGATGACCCTGACAAGTCTCTGGGCAAGAATTCCCCTTATGGTGGAGGAAAGAAGAAAATTCTCTACCCCCATATCAAGGAGTCTTGTGATTGCACTGGGTGCATCATTTGTATGGAGTGTTGAAAATACGAGATGTCCTGTAAGGGCTGATTGTATGGCTATCTCTGCTGTTTCCAGGTCTCTGATCTCACCTATCATAATGATATCAGGGTCCTGCCTGACGATATGCCTCAGGGTATTGGCAAAATTCAAACCTATTTGTGGCTTTACCTGTATCTGATTGACCCCTTTAAGCTGATATTCTACAGGGTCCTCGACAGTAATTATCTTTTTGTCAGGAGAATTTATCTTGTCCAGGGCACCATAGAGGGTTGTTGTCTTTCCGCTTCCTGTAGGACCTGTGACAAGTATAATGCCGTTTGGTTTTTTGATCAGGTGATTAAAAGCAGAGAGGGTTTGGGGAGGAAATCCCAGCAGGTTAAGATCTATTGTTATGCTTTCCTTATGGAGAATTCTCATCACAACACTTTCACCATAGAGTACAGGAATTGTGGATACCCTCAGGTCTATCTCCTTTTCGCCGACCTGCAGCCTTATTCGGCCATCCTGAGGCAATCTTCTTTCGGCTATATTAAGTTTTGCCATGATCTTTATCCTTGAGACAATTGCGGCTTGAAGTCTTTTCGGTGTGGATTCTATGTCATGTAATACGCCATCTATGCGGTATCTGACTTTAAGTTCATCTTCAAATGGCTCTATGTGAATATCACTTGCCCTGCTCTCAACTGCCCTTGTGATGAGGAAATTAACAAGCTTTATTATAGGCGCCTCTGAGGCTAAATCTTTGAGGTGTCCTATGTCTTCCTCATCTTCTCTGATGAATTCAATGCCTTTTTCGCCTATGTCTTCGATTATCCTGTCTATATTCTGTGGTTCCTGCCCGTAGAATCTGGATATGTATTCTTCGACTACCTTGCTGTCACCAACATATACCATGACATCTGCAGATGTTGCCACCCTGAGTGCATCAATGGTTGTATTGTCCAACGGGTTTGCCACTGCAACCTTCAAAATGTTGTTTTTAAGCTCTATCGGGATAATCCTGTTCTTATGAATAAAGCGGGATGAGATGCCATTGAGGACAAATGGTACCTTTGGCAGGTCATCTGGTTTTAAATAGTGTTCGTCTTTACTCATTGTTAACTTGTTAATTCCCCCTTATTTCGTCATTCCGCACTTGATGCGGAATCCAGTTATTTTTTTCTCTGGATTCCTGCTTTTGCAGGAATGACAATAAACAACATAGGTTCAGCTTTTAGATATCCTGCGGTCTTGCCACAGGGTTGTTAATAAATTATAGCACAAGTATTGTATTAGTACGCCCCTTCCATTTTCATGACTACCTTTATTGTCTTGAACAATATCGCGATATCAAGCCACAAAGACCAGTTCATGATGTACCATCCATCAAGCTTCACCCGGTACTCATAACTTGTATTCGTTCTGCCAGAGACCTGCCATAATCCTGTAATTCCAGGTGGTACACTGAAGCAGATCTCAGCAGCGTCTTTGTAGTGGTACTCTATTTCTTCTTTTGTGACAGGTCTGGGACCCACGAGGCTCATTTCTCCTTTGATAACATTGAATATCTGTGGCAACTCATCCAGTGAAGTCCTCCTGAGAAAGCAACCTACCTTCGTTATCCTTGGATCATCCCTTAATTTTTGGTTTTTTAACCACTCAGCACGGGTTTCTTTATTGTTTTCCAATATCTCCTTCAGTTTCTCTTCAGCATCTTTATACATTGTTCTGAATTTGTAGCACCTGAAGGTTTTGCCGTTCTTACCAATCCGGTCATGAGCATAGATGGCGGGACCGGATGTTTCCAGTCTTATTATGGTACCAATGAGAGCGATAATGGGAAGGAGCAGAGGCATTGAGATTATGCTGACTGTAGTATCAAAGAACCTCTTTATGAATCTGTTTGTTAAGGATTTCAGGTTGTTTCTTATGTTCATGAGAAAGATCTCTTCATAAAAAAGATGGAAGAGTTTGGTATTTAACAGTGCGATACCTTTAAGATCAGGTATCACCACCGTATTGGGTGTATGATTCTGAACGGCAGATGTGAGAACGGACAGTCTTTCAACAGGGAGAGAGGGCATTGCAATGATGACTGTCTTAATTCCCAGCTCTTTTATAAATTCAGGAAAGTGTTTGATCTCACCAAACACCTTTTTCCCATTAAAGGCAGTTCCCTTTTTTTGTTCATTATCATCGAGGAATCCAACAACATCATAACTCATATATTTTTCTCTTTGAAGGCCTTCTGCGACGAGCCTTCCTGCATTTCCTGCTCCGAGTATCAGTACCCTTTCTCTCCATATTCCTATGTCATAAAGTAATTTTTTACCCCAGAGACGGAAGAGAGGAAATATAAATATGGATAAAACCCACATTCCTAACAACACAAGCCTTGATACTATGTCACCCATTTTTCCCAGAGTGACAATAGCCATCACCGCAATACTCGCAAGTGAAATAGATTTTACTATATTTTTTACTTCATCCCAGAAGGGCAGATTGCTCTCATAAAGGCCCTCATAAAATATGAAAAATATAAAGACGGCGAGTATCCACCATAAGGATACAAAATGGATGTATGAGAAATTGAAAACAGGCAGGTGAGGGATGAAATATGGCATGACCTCTGACCTCAGTGTCCATGAGATGAAGAGAGAAGCGTAAAAGGCAAAAAGATCGATGATGATAAGGCAAAAAACCTGGAGCACCTTTTTTATTAATTTAATTATCTCTGTCATCCTGCAATTAATCCAATCCTGTATCCCATAAATTTTGTCAAAGACTCCAGAAAAATGTATGGTATCCAGAAATAGTGACGTTGTTTAAGAACAAAACTTACCTGTTCTTTCACAAACCTTATTCCCTCTCCTTCTGCCTGAGCATATTTGAGAATCCAGCTATTGTTTTTAAGAGATGAGCCAATATTATAATAGCGCCTGAATTGTTTGAAAAGCGAATAATTATGGGAATGGATAACCATTGCCTCAGGAACATATGCTACCTTATACCCACTTAAGATTAATTTTGCAGCAGTGAGCATGTCTTCATTTGCCCTGATACCCTCAGGAAACATCCCTGCCTTTAAAAAAAGCTCTTTTTTAATAGCTGAACAAACATTACTAAAGAAAAATGTCTTTATACCATACTGTTTTATGTCATCTATTCCTTTGATTGACCCTGTATCAGGGTAATTAAACTGTCGTGCAAATACCTCTAATGGTGATGCCTCAGACCTTGGGATGTGTCTTCCAAATGTTGCTGCAACATCAGACATCTGCAGCGGAGCAGTTAAGTTGCGCAGGAGCGTATCATTGAGGGGCAAGGCATCCTGCGTTATGAAAACGAGTATGTCACCGTGTGCTTCCATGGCTGCTCTATTTCTTGTCTTTCCGTGGTTGAAGGTATGTCCCGGAATTACTATCGTCTTTGCACCAAATCTTTTTGCAATAGCAACAGTATTGTCGACCGACGAAGAATCAATTATTATTATCTCTGCGAATTTTATATCCTGTGCATGGAGCATGGAAAGAAGCTTTTTTATATATTCACTGGCGTTCAGTGTAGGTATTATAATAGAAATCCTCATAGGATTTTATTTTATCACAGGATGAGGAACTTCTCTACGAGCCTTGGACAGATTACAAATTGGCATCAAAAGGTGTAATATAAATACCAACACAGGGACATTAAGGACAAATAGGGCCGAATAGAGAAAGTAAGGTTTTCATATGAAGAAGGGTGAAAAACCATTTGTGGAAATTTATACAGACGGGGCCTGCAGTGGCAACCCGGGAGTAGGAGGCTATGGCATTATTTTGAGATCAGGGAGCCGTGAAAAAGAACTCTCCGGCTGTTACCCTATGACGACAAACAACCGCATGGAACTGACAGCGGTTATTAAAGCGATAGAAATGCTTAAAAGGCCATGCAGGATTAAAGTATTTACCGATTCAAATTACGTTGTTCAGGGTATGACATCATGGATATCGAGATGGATTAAAAACAACTGGAAGAATACACAAAAAAGAGCGGTCATTAATCGTGACCTCTGGGAGAGACTGTATTATCTCTCACATATTCATGATATTGAGTGGGAGTGGATTAAAGGACACGACGGTTCTCCCGAAAATGAGAGATGTGATAAGCTCGCAAGGCTTGCAATCAGAAAATGCAAGAAAAGTAATCCTCCCTCACCCCCCTTTAGTCTACGACCCGTAGGGGAAAAGGGGGGCATGGGGGGGATTTGAGGTTTTTTTCAGCATGAAAAACATTGATATCAAGAATCTCACAGGTATGTTTCTGATAGCTGTTCCAGGCTTAAAAGATCCAAATTTTGAACGTACTGTTGTACTTATATGTGACCATACAAAAGATGGTGCCTTTGGACTTGTGTTAAACCGCATCCTGCTCAATAGCTTTGTACCTCTGCTCGGTTGGCTGGATATAAAGGAGAGTGTAATAGATCTGCCGGTATTCTATGGAGGACCTGTGAAGCCTGAACAGGGCTATATCTTGTATACACCTGAAGGTAATTACCACCCCTCGATAAAGATTAATGATACCATTACACTGACTACTACAAAGGATATTTTGATTGACATCGCTGCAGGAAAGGGGCCCAAAAAATTTCTTTTTACCCTTGGATTTGCAGGATGGGCGCCGGGGCAGCTTGAACACGAGATTATGATAGACGGCTGGTTGATTGCTCCTGTAGATAACAAAATTATCTTTGATACACCAATAGGTGAGCGATGGAAGGCTGCAGCAAACTTAATTGGAGTTGATTTAGACAGATTCGTTTGTAAACAGGGAAGGGTTTAACGCATTTCTTCTATCCCAGTAGTCGTAACGATTTGTAGAGAGCAAGGATGTTTTACAAATTAGCAGCAGATTTTGTCATCCTTATCCACTTTATGTGGATCGTTTTCTTAATCGTAGGTGCATTCATAGGAAAGAACTACTACTCAGTGAAGATATTTCATATTGTGGGTCTCGGCTTTGCGGTGATAATCCAAATTTTCGGATGGTACTGTCCGCTGACTTATCTTGAAGTGTGGCTCAGGCAGAGACATGATCCGCTCCTTGCCTATAGCGGTTCATTTATAATGCATTATATAGAAAAATTTGTGTATATCGAATTGCCGCCATGGATAATCTTTGTGTTGACATTCATTCTTATTTTACTATCAGCATATATTTATTATGCAAGAAACAAACATGTTTCAAAGAGATAAAGGTGATAAGTGCAAATAGTTACTGCTGAATTTTGAATTTGTTTAGAATTTGGTGCTTAGGATTTAGAGTTTTGCTATAGAAGGGATTGCTTTGTTAAACTTACAATGATAGTCGCTTGAACAGCCTTAATTAAGAAGGTAATTAAAACACAATGGATTTTCAGGAGTTATTAAACATAATGGAGAAACTTCGGAACGAAAAGGGTTGCCCCTGGGATAAGGAGCAGACGAGGGAATCGCTCAAACCATTTATTATTGAAGAGTCATATGAGCTTATTGAGGCAATAGAGGAAGGTGACCCGGAAAAGATAAAAGAAGAGCTTGGAGACCTTATGTTTCAGATAGTCTTTCAATGTCAGATAGCAAAGGAGAAAAATGAATTTGAGATGCCAGATGTGATCGAGAAGATTAGTGAAAAGATGATTGCGAGGCATCCCCATGTGTTTGGAAAGGCAAATTATAAAACTACAGATGAGGTTCTTCTGCACTGGGAAGAACAAAAAAAGCGTGAGGGCAAAATTCGTACATCTATCCTTGAAGGGGTTCCAGAAACATTACCATCACTGTTACGTGCCCATCGACTTCAGGATAGGGCAGCACAAGTTGGTTTTGATTGGGATAAAGTCGAAGAAGTATTAAAGAAGCTCAATGAAGAAATAAAGGAGTTTAAAAACGCAGTTGATACAAAAGAACGTGATGAGATAGAAGACGAGCTTGGTGACATATTATTTATGATTGTAAATATATCGAGATTTATAGGTGTCAATCCCGAAGATGCATTGAGGAAAACAATAAGCAAGTTTATTTCGCGGTTCCGTTATATAGAACACACAGCAGCAAATCAAGGGAAAAACCTCTCTGACATGACACTAAAAGAAATGGATGTATTATGGGAAGAAGCAAAGGATAAAAAGAAGTAACCCCTTTTAGGTTCTTATACTTGACAAAAAAAAATGTTCTCTGGTAATATTACACTTTCTTTATAATCTTATTTTTGTTAAAATAAACGGCTTGGAGGTAAAGTGCCTACTATTGCTCAGTTAATAAAAAATGGGCGTGAGAAAGTAAAGAGGAAAACAAAAAGCCCTGCATTAAGAAGCTGTCCTCAGAAGAGAGGAGTATGTGTAAGGGTTTATACCACGACGCCCAAGAAGCCAAACTCGGCACTGAGAAAAGTTGCAAGGGTAAGGCTTATGAATGCGATGGAAGTCACTGCGTATATACCAGGAGTAGGGCACAATCTTCAGGAGCATTCTATTGTAATGATAAGAGGCGGGAGAGTAAAAGACCTCCCTGGAGTGAGGTACCACATTATCAGGGGGACCCTCGATTCTATGGGAGTTGCTGACAGGAGACAGGGAAGGTCTAAGTATGGAGCAAAAAGGCCTAAATAGAAGGATTATATAATGCCGAGAAGAAGACTTGTAGAAAAAAAGGATATTTTACCTGACCCGAAATACAACAGCAAACTTGTGAGCAAATTTATAAGTGTAATAATGAAGGATGGGAAAAAGGCTACCGTAGAGAAAGTTTTCTATAATGCACTTGATATTATGAAGAAAAAAACAGGAAGCGATCCTATTAAAGTGTTTAAAACATCGATGGAGAATGTAAAACCTCTTGTGGAAGTGAAACCAAGGAGGGTCGGTGGTGCAACATATCAGGTACCGGTCGAAATAAAACCACAGAGACGTACAGCTCTGGCCATCAGATGGATTATCAAATATTCACGGGACAGAAGTGAGAAGACGATGCAGGAAAAGCTTGCAGGAGAATTACTGGATGCGTTTAACAATACAGGGTCTTCTATAAAGAAGAAAGAAGATACCCATAAAATGGCAGAGGCTAATAAGGCATTTGCCCATTATAGATGGTAAGAAGGATAGAGGAGAAAGTAGTTGTCAAAATTCCCCTTAGAGAGGACACGAAATATTGGCATTATGGCACACATAGATGCGGGGAAGACTACTACGACCGAGCGAATCCTCTATTACACTGGTGTTACCTACAAGATGGGTGAGGTTGACGAGGGCACTGCTGTTATGGACTGGATGGTTCAGGAACAGGAGAGAGGCATAACCATTACCTCTGCTGCAACGACATGTTTCTGGCAAGACCATAGAATTAATATCATAGATACGCCAGGTCATGTCGATTTCACCATCGAGGTCGAAAGGTCTTTAAGGGTGCTTGATGGTGCTGTTGCTCTCTTCGATTCCGTGGCAGGGGTTGAACCACAGTCAGAGACTGTCTGGAGGCAGGCAGATAAGTATGGTGTTCCAAGGATTGCATTTATGAATAAAATGGATAGAGTGGGTGCTGATTTTCATATGAGTGTCAATAGCATGATGGAACGCCTCGGTGCGAACCCCGTTCCTATTCATATACCAATAGGGTCTGAGGATAAATTCAGGGGACCTATAGATCTTGTCAGGATGAAGGCGATATATTTTGATGATGAAACATTAGGTGCAAAGTATACTGAAGGTGATATTCCGGACCAGCTTATGCCTTATGCACGTGAATACAGGGAGAAAATGCTGGAGGCCTTAGCCGATGTTGATGATACTCTCCTGGAGAAATTTCTGAGCAAAGAAGAGATAGGGGCGGATGAGATAAAGTCAGCAATAAGGAAGGGTACTATAGAGATGAAGCTCACCCCTGTTTTTTGTGGCTCTGCATTCAGAAATAAGTGTGTCCAGCTTTTACTCGATGCCATAGTTGATTATCTTCCCTCTCCACTTGATATACCACCCGTTGAAGGAGTAGTGCCAGATAATGGTTCTAAAGTGACCAGGCATGCTGATGAAAATGAACCGTTTTCTGCTCTTGCTTTTAAGGTAATGACTGACCCCTTTGTAGGGCAACTCACCTTCATAAGGGTTTATTCAGGGGTACTCAGTGCAGGTTCCTATGTGTATAATTCAACAAAAGATATAAAGGAAAGAGTTGGGAGGCTTCTGAAGATGCATGCGAACAAGCGCGAAGAGATAAAAGAGGTATCTGCAGGTGATATCGCAGCGGTGGTAGGACTGAGAAATACCCTTACAGGTGATACCTTATGCGACGAAAAGAACCCTGTTTTCCTTGGTTCGATGGAGTTCCCAGAGCCAGTCATGTCTGTTGCGATTGAGCCAAAGACAAAGGCTGACCATGAGAAACTTTCTCAGTCACTCAATAAACTTGCTCAGGAAGACCCCTCATTTAAGGTCTCATTTAATGAGGATACAGGGCAGACGATTATATCCGGTATGGGAGAACTTCATCTGGAGATTATTGTAGACAGGCTGCTGAGAGAATTTAAAGTGAGTGCAAGTGTTGGGAAACCGCAGGTTGCTTATAAAGAGACAATCAGGTCAGTAACAAAGGCAGAGGGGAAATATGTCAGGCAGAGCGGAGGACGTGGACAATATGGCCATGTTTTCTTAGAGGTCAACCCTTTAGAAGACGGCGAAGGATTTGAATTTGTGAATGCGATCGTTGGTGGTGTCATTCCAAGGGAATATATACCTGCAGTCGAAAAAGGGGTAAGAGAGGCAACATACAGAGGAATTCTTGCAGGTTACCCTGTTGTTGACATAAAAGCAACACTTTATGACGGTTCGTACCATGAGGTTGACTCTTCTGAAATGGCATTTAAGATAGCAGGTTCTATAGCGTTCAGGGAAGCTGCAAAAAAGGCTCATCCTGTCCTTCTTGAACCATTCATGAGTGTTGAGGTTGTGACACCTGAAGAGTATCTGGGTGATGTCATTGGGGATCTTAACTCCCGCCGCGGAAAGATTCAAAGCATAGAGAGAAGGGGGAATGCCCAGGTAATAAAGTTACAGGCACCCCTTTCAGAAATGTTTGGTTATGCGACTGATTTACGATCAAAGACCCAAGGCAGGGCTACATATACCATGCAGTTCTCACATTATGATGAGGTTCCAAAAGGGATCTCTGAGGAAATTATTGCAAAAATAAAGGGCTAATCATAAGTGAATAGTTAACAGTGATTAGTTGTTGGTTTTAAAAACTGAACTCTAACAGCTAACAACTAAAAACGGGAGGAATTATGGCAAAGGCTAAATTTGAGAGAGTAAAGCCTCATGCAAACGTAGGGACGATAGGTCACATAGACCATGGCAAGACCACGTTGACATCCGCAATAACGAAGTATTTAGCAATGAAGG
>VGWZ01000056.1 GCA_016873595.1 Nitrospira sp. | reverse complement strand
GAAAAGAATGGGGATGGTTTTGGTTGTTTCCATCCCAATCGCTTTCGATAGACCCGCGAACTGATATTTTAAGGCGTCATCATGTCTATCATGATGCACTACAAAGGGCGTTTAAAAATGCAGTGATGAAGGCGGGGATTACGAAACAGGCATCGGTGCATACCTTGAGGCACAGTTTTGCTACTCATCTCCTTGAAAACGGCTATGATATCAGGACAATCCAGGAGTTGCTTGGTCACAAGAATCTTCAGACGACTATGATTTATACCCATGTTGCTACAAAAAATATCCTTGGTGTGCGGAGTCCTTTGGATAAAATGTAATAAAACTACGGTTATTTCTTTGAATCCAGCATGATCGTTACCGGCCCGTCGTTAATAATATGTATCTGCATATACGCACCAAAATCTCCTGAGGCTACCTTAAGACCACATTCCCTTAACGTATCTGTAAATCTCATATACATCTCTTTTGCCTTTACTGGTTCTTTAGCATTATCGAACGAAGGCCTGTTTCCTTTTTTACAATCCGCAGATAAGGTAAATTGTGATACAATAAGCACCTCGCCCTTGATGTCCTGAACTGAAAGGTTCATCTTTTTCTGAGCATCCTCAAAAATTCTCAGATTGGATACTTTTTTGACAAGATATTCGAGATCTTTTTCAGTATCTCCTTTTTCAACACCAAGGAATATGAGCAACCCTTTTCCGATTTTAGCAGTTGTCATACCATCTATTTCAACCCTTGCTTCTGAAACACGCTGTAGTAAAGCTTTCATTTTCCTGACTACTCACCACTTACCACTGAAGGCTGACTTGTTAGTACCACATCATTGCCTCAAAATCAGGCGTTGGAACAGTAAGAGTGACACAGCCTCTCCATGGACACCGTTCCACTTCTCCTCCATTCTTTATAATGGAAACGAATATGTTCATCTCGTCTTTTTCCTTGGCTTTTAAATCATTAAAAGGAATTCCTATCTCAAGGATGTCATTAATGGCAATTTCAGTGATGTCTTTTACCTTTTCCCATCCTTCATCTTTCTTTTCAAAAAGTTCTGCCTTCACAGAAGGGAGTTTGATCGGAAGAATAATTTTAAACTGCACTGGCTTTACTATGTTAATAGAGAATCTTGTGTCGTTGTCTGTGAACTCACTGAAGGGAATAACCGGATCTATTCTCAAAAAGAGATAATCCTTATTAAAACCATAGTAGATTCGGGACACAATGCTTTCAGATTTGTGCATACTGCCACCAGATTTTCTTACGTCTACATACGCACCCTGATACCATTCATAGTAGCTTGTGACCACACCATCTATCTTGGGTTCTATAAACCCTCTTATTGTAATCGAGGGAGGGATACCGATATCTTCTCTCAGAATCGAGATATATAATTGCTGTGGTATTTCCTTTTCCATCTCCCTATAGACTTTCACCAAATTCATTCTGAATAGTTCATCAAAATCATGTTGTGTCTCTGTTGAATGTTCATCGCCATACCACCAGTTCCAGTCACTTCCTTCTGCGACGTAAAGTGCCTTCCATGCCTTTGATATGTCCTTCTCAGGGTTTAATTTTTCGAAGAGTTCAAGGTCATTCCTTGTGTCTGTAAGATAATCCCATGCAGTATTGTCCTCTTCATGGCCTATCCAGATACTGTAATTTGCGTTAATCCATGAACCTGCGTGAAGCCTATTCAGGGGTTCACCTTCTGCATGTTCATTAAGATATTCTGAGACCCTCACGGTCTTTAATCTTTTTTCTTGAGAGAGCCTTTCGTAGAGATACTTAAAGAAATCGTGGCCGTCGTTTTTATAGTATTCCCAGGCATTCTCACCATCAAGTATTATTGATACAAGTCGCATTTTATCCCTTGGTGTGTAAGCCTGTAGAGTTAAGAGTCTGCTTACTAAATCATCTGCTGCTTTTTTCGAATCCCAATGAGAATATAAAAAACCAATGAGGTCAGATATCTGATGGTCTCTAAAGATGAGGTGAACATTTTCAAATGTATATGGTTTGTAAAGAGTGTCAGGTTCGATTATGTTCCCTGATGAATCCCTGAGCCTTTTCCCTAAGGAATGTGCAAGGATATCTTCATCAGTTCCAATCCATTTTATTCCCTCCTGGGCAGCTATTCTCAACGCTTCCTCGCTGACCGAGCCTTCAGAAGGCCACATCCCTGTTGGTCGATATCCAAAGAGTTTTTCAAAATAGTCCATGCCCATTCTGATCTGATTTTTCGCATCTTCAGGATAGGAAAATCTCCTTTGTGGAAGTCGTATATCAGGCATTGCAACCTTTGCAGAGTTTGTATCACAAAGCAGAGGAAGGATGGGATGATAAAAAGGTGATACAGAGAGATCTATCTGACCGTTTTGTACCATATCCCTATATTTCGGGATTATCTCTTTTAAGAGAGAGAATTGTTTTGAGATAAGTAAGTGCTTATCTTCTTCTGTATAGTCTCTCCCTTTCTCAACAAGTTCCTTAAGGAACAAATCGCCTTCTCTGAACATCGGGTCTATCCAGCAGAGGTTGAAAAGAACCTGTAAGTCAAGTAAATCACTATGAGTGAAATATCTTACCAAACGAACAAGTTCGCTTTTTATAAGGCGTAATCCTCTTTTTACAAGGAGTTCATAATACCTCGGAAATGGCTTGATCATATTGTCCCAGTTCGCAAGGAAAAAATTTTCAAGTATAAATAACTTTTCTTCTAAAGTCAGCTCAGATGCTCTCTTCAGGGTAAGTTCAAGATATCGGTCCTTTGCATTGTGTTCTGTATAGTCAATGATCTGTTCGAGGAGAGAAGGGGTAAAATTAAATGTCTGATGAATATGCGGAAAATCTAAGAGAATTTCTACCATATCGAGATAGTCTTTAGTGCCATGAAGACGTACCCATGGAAGTCTGTAAAGCCCTGTCAGCGGGTCTTTATAAAATGGCTGGTGCATATGCCAGAGAAAGGCAATATAAAGAGGCCTATCGGTCATATTGAAAAATGTACTCGTCAGGCTTTGCTAATCCGAACTCCTCCCTTGCATGTTTTTCTATATAAAAAGGGTCTTTTTTGAGTGAGTCTATCTGTGACTTGAGCTGCACATTTTCTTTATTTATTTCATTTATCTGTTTTTCTAAACGAGTCTTTGTCTTATAAAGCTCTCTATACCTGAGAAGCCCCATGTCTCCGAAAAGTACGCTAATAAAAAGGTAAATGAAACTCAGGAGCATGATGGTAAAGAATATCAACCTTCTCTTTCTTATTTCAGAGACTACCTGTTTCCTTAAAAGGTTGTGTGAACTCATTGTAATAAATTATAAAACGATTCTCTTCCTTTGTATAGTGCAGAACCAGAAAGTTCCTCTTCGATTCTGAGAAGTCTGTTGTATTTTGTGATACGTTCGCCTCTTGCAAGAGAGCCGGTTTTTATAAAGCCCGTGTTACATGCGACCGCAAGATCTGCAATTGTTGTTTCTTCTGTCTCTCCTGACCGGTGAGAGATTATCGCGGTATATCCTGCCCTCTTTGAAATCTCTATTGCATCAAGTGTCTCAGTAAGTGTCCCTATCTGGTTGAGTTTTATGAGAACTGAATTTGCAATCCCAAGTCCTATGCCCTTTTTTATTATTTTTGTATTGGTAACAAATATATCATCACCCACAAGCTGAATCTTTTTCCCAAGTCGTTGGGTCAATACCTTCCATCCATCCCAATCAGTTTCCGAAAGCCCGTCTTCTATAGAAAGTATAGGATATCTGGATATCATTTTTTCGTAATAAGAGATTATATTATTTGATGAAACCTTTCTCCCTTCAAAATGGTAAGAGCCGTTTTTGAAAAACTCTGATGCCGCGACATCAAGTGCAAGATAAATATCCTTTCCAGGAGCATAACCTGACGATTCTATTGCCTGGAGAATAAGTGTAATAGCTTCCTCATTACTTGAAAGGTCGGGAGCAAAACCACCTTCATCACCGACACTTGTATTAAGTCCTTTCTTTTTGAGTATTTTCTTAAGGGTATGGAAGACCTCTACTCCAGCCCTGAGAGCGGTTGCAAAATCACTTAACCCGGCAGGCATTATCATGAATTCCTGTATGTCAAGATTATTATCGGCATGAACTCCGCCGTTAAGTATGTTCATCATTGGTACAGGAAGCTCTTTCGCATTGCATCCTCCTATGTATCTGTATAAAGGCATTCCTCTCTCTAAAGCAGTTGCTTTGCATACGGCAATTGACACCCCAAGGATTGCGTTTGCACCCAGTTTGCTTTTGTTCTTTGTGCCGTCAAGCTCTATCAGAAGGTTGTCTATGTAAACCTGATCTTCGGAGTTAATGCCTCTCACCTCCGGTGCTATCTTTTCAAGGACATTTCTCACTGCATTTTTCACACCTTTTCCATGAAAGCGACCTCCGCCATCCCTGAGTTCAAGCGACTCTTTTGTCCCTGTAGATGCACCTGACGGAACTGAAGCCATTCCGATAACCCCACTGTCAAGTAAAGCCTCTACTTCAATTGTGGGGTTTCCTCTTGAATCAATAATCTCTCTTGCGATTACATCTATAATCTCTCCCATCTGTCTTCTCCTTATATGATAAAAACGAAATACTTACTACCTCTGTCATTCCTGCGAAAGCAGGAATCCATCTCCTTTATCCTTTAACAACAGATACTTCTGGATTCCCACTTTTGTGGGAATGACAAAACCGGTTTTATTACTTTTACCTAATTCTTCATTTCTATCTCTTTGGCACATGGATTGCTCCACCATGAACATCTCCTGCTGCTTCCATCAGAACCTCTGAAAGGGTAGGGTGGACATGGATCGTTTCTATAATATCCCTTGTTTTGAGCCCAGTTTTTATTGCGAGGGCTCCCTCATGGATGATTTCAGAAGCATGCGGACCAATGATATGAACACCTAATATCCTGTCAGATGCTTTGTCTGAGACTACCTTTACAAAACCTGTTATCTCTCCCAAGGCATGAGACTTGCTAAGGGCCCTAAACTGAAAATGACCTGTCTTGACTTTTATTCCTTCTTCTAATGCCTGATGTTCTCTCAGTCCTACGGAGGCTATCTCTGGTGATGTAAATATTGCTGCTGGCACAGAGCGATAATCTATTTTTTCGTCTCCACCCATTACATTTCTTGCTGCTGTTATCCCTTCCCGTGAGGCAACATGGGCAAGTAAAAAGCCGCCGATCACATCTCCAATAGCATATACCCCGGGAATAGTTGTCTCCAATTTTTCATTTACAATAATCTCTCCGTGATTGCCTTTGTTTATGCCGATCACTTCAAGTCCAATGTTATCACTGTTAAATGCCCTTCCTATAGAAACGAGTATTTTCTCTGCAAGTATCTCTCTTCTATCAGAAAGAAAAGCATGTATTCCGTCGTTCCGTACATCTATTTTTTCTACTTTTACATTTGTGTAGAGCTTAATATTTTTTTTCTTCAATTCTCTTTCAAAGAGTTCTGATATCTCCAAATCTTCTGTGGCTATTGCCCGTGGGAGCATTTCTACAATGGATACCTCTGAGCCGAGTTCTTTATAGATACATGCAAATTCACAGCCGATCGCGCCAGCTCCTATTATAAGAAGGCTTTTTGGTATGTCGAGGTTAAGAGCATCATCGCTCGATAGTATTTTTTTCCCGTCAAATGGAAATAGTGGTATCTGAGCAGGTCTTGAGCCTGTTGCGATAATGATAGTATCAGCCTCTACCTTTTCTTGAGAACCATTTTTTGAGGTGACTACTATCTCTTTTGGAGAGACCAAAAATCCTCTTCCTTTTTTAAGTGTTATCCCCCAGCTTTTAAAGAGACCTTTTATGCCTTTTATCTGAGTGATTACTATCTTGTTTTTTCTCTCAATAATCTTTGAAATGCTGGGAACTATTTCACCCTTCAGTTCAATGCCGAATTCTTCTAATCTTCTGGCTTTGGCTAAAAGCTCGATTGATGCGACAAATGACTTTGTAGGAATGCAGCCCCAGTTAAGACAGGTACCTCCAACTTCTCCCTCTTCAATTATCGTTACCTGTGCGCCTAACTGAGCAGCCTTAATAGCAGCAACATAACCCCCGGGACCAGCACCGAGGATGGCTAATTTCATTTAGCTTCCTCTTCAACATATTTTTCATATTCAGAGGCGTCCATCAAGTCATCAAGCTCGGTTATATCATCAATTTCTATAATGGCTATCCATCCTTTGCCATAGGGGTCTTCATTTACTATCTCGGGAGCTCCTGAAAGTTCTTCGTTTACTTCAATAACCCGTCCACTTACAGGTGAGATTATGGATGAAGTAGCTTTTGTTGATTCTATCTCGCCGATCTCACTATTTACCTCTATGTTTATGTCTACCTCAGGCAGGTCAATATAAACTATGTCACCAAGTGCTTCCTGTGCATAATGAGTGATGCCGATTACTGTTTTCCTGTTTGATACCTTAACCCATGTGTGTTCCTTGTGGTACTTGAGGTCATCTGGATTCATTGTTTCCTCCTTTTTAAAAGTTTCTCATACTGTGATTTCTTATCATAGGTTTTTCTTCTTTGTCAAGGAAGTAATATAATAGGAATCAATTTTCTTTTTGAGGTCAATAAGCGTATTAAGTGCGTCTTCTGGTTTCAGTCCTTTCACATCAAGGTTTAGGATTTCGGTGATAAATGACTCGTGTATGGTGGAGAACAGATCGAGCTGGGTCGCGCCTTTCTTTGTTTTCATGTCCGCAAATCGTGGCATCCCTACCTCATTTAACTCTTCTTTTTCAAGATTGGCGAGTACCTCCTTTGCTCTGTTAATAATATGCTCTGGAAGCCCGGCTAATCGTGCTACCTGTATGCCGTAACTTTTGTCGGCAGGCCCTTTTTCTATTTTCCTGAGAAAGATAATCTCATCACCCCATTCCTTTACCGATACATTATAATTCTTTACACCGTCATGAGTGAGACTGAGCTCCGTGAGTTCATTATAGTGGGTTGCAAAAAGAGTGCGTGCACTGATCTCATTGAGGATATGCTCTGCCACTGCCCATGCAATGCTAATACCATCAAATGTGCTTGTTCCCCTTCCTACTTCATCAAGAAGTATGAGGCTCTTCCCTGTTGCATTGTGCACGATATTTGCCACCTCTATCATCTCAACCATAAAAGTACTTTGACCTCTTGTAAGGAAATCTGATGCACCAATCCTTGTAAAAATCCTGTCAACAATCCCTATCCTCGCTTCTGATGCAGGAATGAAACTTCCAATCTGTGCCATGAGGATTGTGAGTGCAACCTGTCTCATATAGGTGGATTTTCCTGCCATGTTCGGGCCTGTAATGATAAGGAGGCGGTTGTCTTCTGTATCCATGTATGTGCTATTTGGTATAAATCTTTCATCTAGCGGGATTCTTTCAAGAACAGGATGTCTCCCATCTGTGATATCTATTATTCCGCTTTCATCAACTGAATGCTTTACATAGTTATACCTTTTTGCGACAACAGCGAGAGAGGAAAAAAAGTCAATATACGAAAGCGAAGAAGCTGTTTTTGACAATATCGCAGATTCTTTTTGTAGTTCACTAAGTATCTCTTGAAAAATTTGGTACTCAAGGTTTTTAAGCCTTTCTTCAGCACCAAGGATCTTTGTCTCATATTCCTTGAGCTCAGGAGTGATAAACCTTTCTCCTCCCACAAGCGTCTGTTTCCTGATGTAATGGTCAGGAACCATGTGGAGATTTGTTTTCGTCACCTCAATATAATAACCAAAGACCCGGTTATATCCTACTTTCAGAGAAGATATACCTGTCCTCTGTTTCTCTTTACGCTCCAGCTCTGTAAGGAAGTCCTTACCCTTTGTTGACATTTTCCTGAGTTCATCAACATCGCTGCTGTATCCATTCTTTATAATTCCTCCCTCTTTCAGGCTTATCGGGGGATTATCAACAATACCTCTCACTATCAATTCCTTGAGGGCTAATAATTCTGATATCTCTTCTGAAATTGATTTCAGATAAGGATTTTTACATGAGCTCAGAGATTTTTTGATCTTTGGCAGGTGGAGGATAGAATTTTTAATTGCGATAAGGTCTCTTGCATTTGCACTCCCTGAACTGACTCTTGAGGAGAGTCTTTCGATGTCCTGAATTTTTCTCAGGGATGTCCTGAGATATTCAAGGAGTTCATAATCTTCTACAAGAAATTCAACGGCATCTTGTCTTCTTTTTATTTCAAGGATATTGATATGAGGTTTCAGGATAGAACTTCTTAAGAATCTGCCCCCCATCGGAGTCAATGTTTCATCAAGTACCCACAGAAGTGTGCCTTCAATTGAACCATCTTTGAGGTTATGAGTGAGTTCAAGGTTACGCTGGGTTGCAGCATCTAAAAACATGTATGAATCCTGCCGAAGAGTAGTTATCTTTTTGAGGCTCAGTGTTTCCTTCTGTGTGTCCTCAAGATAACTTATCAGTGCTCCTGCAGCAGAGATTGCCGCAACCATGCTGTCACATCCGTACCCATCAAGTGAAGAAACCTTTAAATGACGGAGCAACGTCTTGTATGCCTCTGAATAATCAAAATACCAGTCATCATAGAAGGATATATAAAAGATGTTCAGAGCCTCTTTATAGTGGATATTGTCTTTCAGAAACTGGGGAAGCAAGATTTCTCGTGGCTCGAACTTATACATTTCATCTTCAATATTTTTATCCGTTTCATATACGATAAACTCTCCTGTGGAAATATCTGCTACCGCAATACCGTGTTTATCCCTTAAAGGAAATATACTTATAATGTAAGTGTTTTCCTTGGAATTTTCAGATAGGTGTGTCCCGGGCGTGATTACCCTCACAATATCTCTCTGAACGATACCTTTTGCTTCCTTTGGATCTTCCATCTGTTCGCATATTGCAACCTTGTAGCCAGCCTTGATCAGTTTTGATATGTAAGACTCTGATGCAAAGTAAGGGATGCCACACATTGGAATTGGCTCTTTTTTTGATTTATCTCTTGTGGTGAGTGCGATCTGCAGAACCTTTGATGCCTTTTCAGCATCTTCCCCGAACATTTCATAAAAATCTCCGAGCCTGAAAAAGACAATTGCATCTTTATATTTTTCTTTGATACTGAAGTATTGTTTCATCAATGGAGTTAGTTCTGACATTCTCACTTATTAAATAACATCAGATATTGAAAGTGCAATATGCAAAAATGAAGAAATTTTATAGAGGTGCTTCAAGGCATCTCAGGAACTGATCTTGCTCTTCAGTATATACAGGTCGCTTATTTTTTTTCAGCCGTTCTTTATAGATCTTTATTGCATCGTCAACATCCTTTGTCACTTCTACTGAAAGATAGCGAAGCAACCCACCTCCACTGTGAACTACCAGTGACCTTATTCGCTCCTTTAGTGTCAGGAAGTAACAATAATGATAAAGGTCCTCGCAAGGAATATATCCTTCTACAATAAGTGACTCACGCGCCTTCTTCAGGAAGAATATGCGTTCAGCAGGATTGAATTCTCTGAGAAATTGTTCCTTTAAATGTTGTGGCAAGCTTTGATGTGGCATGGAATATTTTAGCAGATTTAACACGTTACCATGTCTGCCAATCCATGACTCTTTTTTTCATTTCATGATAGAATGGAATAAATGGATAATAAAAATTAAGTAAAAAATCCACAAAAGAGACCATGAATAAAGAAGAAACGATTCGGGAAATTCTAAATAGTTTAAAGTATCTCTTTGACGCACATGATGGGTTTGCAGAATTAGCTGTGATTAGAGATAACACCGCTATAATATATTGTGGAGGAGAATGTTCTGGCTGTGACAGTAAATGTATTGAAGAAGCGATTAAGGCGAAGATCCCCGATATAGAAGTGATTGTGAGATAGGAATACGGAGGTGAAAAGAGTTATTACTACCTAATCTGAGCGATTCATAGGTAATAAAAACATAGAAAAAATCACTTAGAGGGCGATAGATCCTTGTTATAATAGGTTTGCAAAACAACAAAAAAATATCACCCAATAAGTGAGGAAATTATGAAACAAAGAGAAAACAAAAGCAAGTGCAAAATCAGCAAAGTAGAGGTAACGGCAGATACATTGACAGGCAGAGGGGGGA
>VGWZ01000055.1 GCA_016873595.1 Nitrospira sp. | reverse complement strand
TAAATATTAGCGTTGAATAGAATAATTCTTTAAAAACCTTGAGAGGCTTAGCTCTACAAGTATGTCTACTTAAACTGCATTTTTTGGGTTAATCTTAATACAGTGGACGGTAATAAGAATTCATCAACTCAATTGCAGTATAATAGTTATAATTATGAGTTATTGATAGCTGTATAATAAATGTCCTTTCCCATTTGTCATTCCCGTGAAAGCGGGAATCCAGAAAAAGGCAATGTCACTGGATTCCTGCCTCCGCAGGAATGACAAGGATACCGACTGATATAGGACATTAGTTTTACATGAATCAATAGTTCAATAACGATACACAAGAAAAACTCAAAAATCGAGAAATTGCAGAAACCTTTACTATGAATCTTATTACAGCATCCAGTATAGCATTTATAGCGAGCTTCTGTACTTTAGTGATAGAGATTGTCGCTGGTCGCATCCTCGCACCATTTGTAGGTGTTTCTCTTTACACATGGACGAGCATTATAGGCGTTGTCCTCGCAGGAATCAGTATAGGCGCATATTTAGGCGGCAAACTGGCTGATAGATACCCTCAGAAAAAAACCTTAGGATGGCTACTCTTGTTATCAGGTTTGGCAGCGTTTTCAATCGCACCTCTTACAACTGTGATTGCACAATACCCTTTTTCCGTAGCACTTATGTGGCGGATCCTCTTTGTAACAACAATCATATTTTTTATCCCGAGCTTTCTCCTTGGAACCATCTCACCGGTTGTGGTAAAGCTCGCAATTCAGAATTTAGACAAGGTGGGGAATATTGTAGGGAAAATATATGCCTTTTCAACATTGGGTTCAATCCTTGGCACTTTTGCAACCGGGTTTTTTCTAATCTCATGGATGGGGACACGGAACATCATACTCATGATGGGTGCAATATTAATCTGCACTGCGATCTTTTTGGGGTCATTATTCAAGACAAAAAAACCTGCAATTGCATTGCTACTCTTTCCTTCTTTCCTCATATGGAGCACATATGGTTCTGTATTCGAGCACCCTGATATATATGCTTACTTTTATAAGGAAAGTAACTATTTCACAATAAAATTAAATAAAATGCAAAGCACAGATGGGGAGACATGGCTTGAGTCCCTGGTACTTGACCGCCTCCTGCAATCAGTCGTAGACACAGAAAATCCACTCCATCTCGAATACGGATATGAAAAGATCTACTCTGAGGTTTTTGAATGGAAATTTAAAAAAGGGGCAGAGTTTAAAAGTTTAACAATCGGAGGCGGAGGATATACCTTTCCGAAATATATTGAGGTTGTTTATCCCAATGCACTTATTGACGTCGTTGAGATAGATCCAGAGGTAACAAAAGTTGCGTATACATACTTGGGGTTACCCCGAAATACAAAAATTAATACGTATAACACAGATGGACGCTGGTTTGTAATGAACTGTGCTTTAAAGTATGACGTTATATTTATTGATGCATTTAATGACCTTTCAATACCCTACCATTTAACAACAAAAGAATTTGCCCAGCAGCTCAAAAGCATTATGGCTCCAAATGCTCTATTATTGACGAATATTATTGACAACTTTAAAAAGGGTGCTTTTCTTTCCTCATATATCAGGACATTACAAGAAGTCTTCGGCAATAAGAATGTTTATCTTATATCTGTAAATCCCGAGTCACAAAATATAGGGATAAGTACTTTTATTGTAATTGCGGGCAATGGTAATCTGGATATAAACGATTTTAGCCTGTATAGCAAGTCTCAGAGGGATGTCATATCACATGTGGTACCAGAAAAAGTCATGGATGATTTTCTGAGTAAAAGACATTATGTTGTGTTAACAGATGATTATGTGCCTGTTGACAATCTTCTCGCACCCGTGTTTGAAGAAAGATTTAATTATTACAGGTAGGATTAATAGTATATGAGTGGTATCGCTATCTGGATAACAGGACTTCCCGGAAGTGGAAAAAGCACAGTTGCTGATGCATTAAAAAGAGCCCTTTCTGAATTTATTATTCTCAGGATGGACGAATTAAGGAAAATCGTGACGCCTGAACCAACCTATTCTGATGCTGAAAGAGAAATAGTTTACAGGACACTTGTTTATGTCACAAAGATACTCACTGAACACGGACATGATGTAATCATAGATGCTACAGGGAATCTCAGGAGATGGCGTGATCTCGCAAGAAGACTTATACCACGATACATAGAGACATATCTCAGATGTCCGATTGAGTTGTGTGGAGAGAGAGAAAAGCAGAGGATAGAGACACACGGAGCACCAAAGGATATCTATAAGAAGGGAGCCGAGGGCTGGCCTATTCCTGGCATGGTAGTGCCTTATGAAGAGCCATTGAATCCTGAAATTATAATCGATACAGATAAAATGTTACTAAAAGATACAATTGAAATAATAAAAAGGAAGATAGAGGCCTCTTCTCTATAAGTGCCTATAATTTATATCCTAAAAAATCTTCTGGCACCAAATCCTTTCAGTTCAAACATTACTGCAATACTGAAGTCATGCGGTTTCTTCACAAACTCCAGATTTATACCCCAGCATTGACTTGTATACTTTAGGTTCATCGTAATGTCTGATATCTTTTTTACTGTGCCATCATACCAGAATCTTCCTTCTGTATATAAAAATTTATAGGGCTGGATCCCGATTCCTGCTCCATAAAATGTAATATCTTCTTGCCTGTTATATCTCTGCCCAGCTCCAATTGTTGCATCTGAGACCTTTATCCACATATCAGAATTGACGCTTTCAACCCTGCCCTTATGGACATCATAACTTGTATCAAGGCGAAGAGAGATAGGCTTTTTTACCCCAACCTCGAGCTTTAAAGGGAGGAACGGCCTGTCTCCATTATATGAGTCAAAACCCTGTGAAACCCTGAGAACCATCAACTCTCCACTGTTATTTAAAAACCTGTTCAGTAAAGCGAGTTCTATCTTAGATGTTTTCTTGAAAAGCTCTGTTGAATCGAATACAGGCAAGTTATTCTCAGAATTCGTGATAAGATGATATTCAATGGAAGGTTCTATGATGTGTGTGAATGATTCGTACCTCTTTATCAGCCTTGTATGAGTGACAATACTATACTCAATGGCTTCCCTGTGAGGAGAGTTTCCACTTTCTTCATTGTTACGGAGGGAATATGCTGTCTCACGTAATGCGAGTTCCTGTGTGACAACAATATCACTGCCAAATGTATGGTAAATCTTTGGATAGATATCAAGTCTCTGTCCGGATACACTTTGATCACTCCAGAAATTGGAGACTGTTGCAATAGTCGAAAACCAGAAATTTCCAACCTTTGTAGGGTTCAAAACATATCCTGCCTCAGGTAATCTCTGGGCAGGTTTAGTTGTATCCTTAAGGTCTACCCAATACTGTGATAAAAGATACGCACGGGAATTTGTAAGAGGAAGCGATATCTCTCCATCTGACTCAAGGAAACGATTTGTACGTATCTGAAAATGAGGATTGTACTCTCTGAAAAAGTCCTTTTCGTTTACATAGTTTATATTGAGAAAACCACCAATTCCATCTGTGGACCTTTGCTCGTGGACAGCCCTGAATTCATAGAAATCTTTCTTAAGTTCTGTATCTCTTATATGATAAAGCCATGCATTGCCTTTTATATCTCCAGGTTCTACATACCTGTATTCTAAGCCTTCCCCAATACCTCGTTTTGAGTATATATCCATGAGAAATGTTAAATCCCTGTTTTCCGATATTGCCCAGAAGAAAGGTGTATTGAGATGTATCCCTTTTGATTTACTATACCCTATAACCGGTGGGAGCAATCCTGTTTGTCTTTCAGTATGAATCGGTGCCAAAAAATAAGGGGTATAAAGGACAGGAATATTATTAATACGAAAAGAAACGTCTCTGGCTTTCAATCTTTCTCCGACCACCGCATTTACATCTCTACCCCTGAAACACCATGCAGGCAGTGGACCATCACATGTAGTAAAAGTTGCCTCCGGGCTAAAGTAATAACCCTCCCCTCTTTTTTCAATTTCCCTTCCTGAGATATGGTAATTCTCTTTTTTGAAGAAAATCTCTGTATCGAATAGTCTGCCTGTTTTTGTTTTAAGATTTAACTCGGCCCTGCTTGCGGTAAATGACATGTCTTTATCACTGTATCTGACATTCCCTATCGCAATTGCCTCAGATGTTTGCTCATTATATCTCATCTCATCTGATTCGATGGAGACCTCTCCCTGCTGAGCTTTTACAGAGCCTTTTGCAATATAGGTAGATGTCTCTTTTTTGTATTCAAGAGATTCTGAGGTTATGTTCATCTGCTCATCAGCAGAGCAGTAAGCAGAAAACAGTAAGCAGAAAACAGTAATAAATAAAATAATGACTTTAATCAAATGTCTTTTACTTATAACTTGAAACTTGTAACTTGTAACTGTCGTTATCATTCCCTGAGCCTCGCGAGCACACCCTTCTGTCCGATAACCTCTTTCGCCTCTCCTATTGTATAAAAAGAGCCTGCAATCACAATAAGCGAGGAGTGAGGATTAATGAGAGAAGAGTTTGTGGCCATTTCAATAGCATCCTTAACAGTCGATGCAATTTGAACATCATGGAATCCTAAAGATATCGCAATACCGGCAAGTCTTTCAGGGGAAGCAGCCCTTTCATAATCAGGTGAAGTAAATATTATCTCAGAAGCCAATGGAAGAAAAGGCTTCACAATACCTTCAATATCTTTGTCACCCATAATGCCAAGCACAACTATAACTTTTTTATTTTTCCCGAGAAAGTTTTTTTTCAACGCATCAGTAAGCGCCTCTGCTGCGGCAGGGTTATGTGCACCATCTATCACGATAGGCGGGTCTTCTTTTATAATCTCAAGCCTTCCCGGCCACCTCACACTCGAAAGGCCATCCCTAATAAAGTTCGGAGTCCGGAGTTCGGAGTTCGGAACAATTTTTTTAAAAAGGAGTTCAGCGGTTTTAATGGCAACTGATACATTCTGGAGCTGGTGCTTTCCTATGAGAGGAAGATGTAAATCATTCATCGAGAGTGAACCCTTATTAAGGTAATCAAAGTATATTCCGGTAAGATCTTCCTTTTTAAGTACCGAAGAAAAATCCCTTCCGTAAAGATACTTTTCTGCATTTTTTTCCTTTGCCTTTGCTTCAATGATTTCTAACACTTCATGGACTTGAGATGAGATAACAACAGGTACCTCGTCTTTTATAATGCCTGCTTTCTCAGTGGCTATATCTCTTAATGTGTTGCCGAGAAACTTCATGTGGTCGTAACTTATATTTGTGATTACAGACACCGCGGGTATAATGATATTTGTCGCATCGAGTCTTCCTCCCATACCAACTTCTATTACTGCAACATCTATTTTTTTTCTTTTGAAATACTCCAGTGCTGTTGCAGTTACTACTTCAAAAAATGTTGGTGAAAAATCACCCGAGTGTATAACTATTTCTCTTACTTCATCTATAAGATCAATTACTTCTTTCTCTGTTATCTCTTCATCATTAATCCTTATCCTCTCTGTGAAACTCACAAGATGAGGTGATGTGAATAGCCCGACCTTGAGGCCGGCAGATTTTAGAATTGATGCAATAATCGCAGATGTTGAGCCTTTTCCATTTGTTCCTGCGATATGTATGGAAGGGAATGATTTATGCGGTTTTCCGAGTGCGGATAAGAGCCTGTCTATATTATCAAGACCGAATTTAATACCGTACTTCTGGAGGCTGTAAAGATAATGAATCGTCTCGCTGTAGCTCATGAGAGGAGTTCAATGAGCTTCGCAACTGTTTCCTTCAGACTTTTTCTATCGACAACTATATCGAGAAGCCCGTGCTCAAGGAGAAAGTCAGCCCTCTGAAAATCCTCAGGAAGTGGCTGTTTAATAGTCTGCTCAATCACTCTTGGGCCTGCAAAACCAATCAGGCTTTTTGGTTCAGCAATAATGATGTCTCCGAGCATCGCAAAGCTTGCAGTGACCCCGCCAAATGTCGGATCACACAGAATGGATATATAAAGAACACCGTTATCTTTCAGCCTTCCTATTGCAGCAGCAACCTTTGCCATCTGCATAAGTGAGAATATCCCCTCCTGCATCCTCGCACCCCCGGATGAGGAAACAATGATGAGAGGTTGTTTCTTTTCATTAACCCTTTCTGCGATCCGTGAGATTTTTTCACCCACAACAGAACCCATACTCCCGCCCATAAAGAAAAAGTCCATGACAACTACACTCACAGGATGACCTTTTATAAGTGCATCACCTGAAATCACTGCCTCCTTAAGACCACTCTTATTTTCATTCTCTTTTAACCTGTCTTTATAAGAGACGGCGTCCTTAAAATGAAGAGGGTCACCTGACTTAATCTCTGCATCCAGTTCTATGAAGCTTCCTTCATCAACAAGGAGTCTTAATCGCTCTCGAGCACTTATTCTGAAATGGTAATTGCATTTTGGACAGACCTTAAGGTTTCTCTCTATCTCCTTCTTATAGACGACCTCCTTGCAACTATCGCACTTGACCCACAGACCTTCGGGTATTTTTACCTTTCTGTCAGTCTTTAGATCTTTCGTCTTTTTAAACCAGGCCATTTATTGCCTCCCTCAGACTGATAAGATAATTCCTCAGCTCATCAGGGGACTCATGAAATCTTCTCACTATTGCACTTCCTACGATTACACCATCAGATACTTTTGCAACTGCCGATGCCTCCTCAGGAGTCGAGACTCCAAAACCGACTGCTATAGGCTTGTCTGTGTATTTCCTTATTTCTGATAGCAATGTTTCTGTAGAGCTATCGAGTAAAAGTGCCGCACCTGTGACACCGGTTATTGTGACATAGTATATAAAACCTTTCGATGCCTTTACTACCTTCTTTATCCTGTCACCAGTTGAAGTTGGTGCAAGAAGAAAAATAGTACTGAGATCAGCTTTCCTTGATTGTTTTATAAAATACTCTCCCTCATCTAGAGGCAAATCAGGTACAATCACTCCATCAACCCCTGCATCTTTTGCATCTTTTATAAAATTTTCCTCACCATACTTAAATACAGGATTGTAATAAGTCATAAGGACTATGGGTATCTGCGTGCTCCGTCTCAATTCTTTTACAAATGCAATGACCTTTTTCAATGTCACACCTGCCTTCAATGCCCTCTCTGATGCCCTCTGGATTGTCGGGCCATCTGCAATTGGATCTGTAAAAGGAACACCCAATTCAACAATATCTGCCCCACACTCCTCAAACATAAGTACAATATCTCTTGTTCTCTCAAGAAAAGGGTCTCCTGCCATGATATAAGGGATAAAGGCTTTTCTGTTTTCCTTTTTTAATTTCCGAAATGTCCTTTCAATCCCTGATGTCACAGCTCTATCCCCTTAATCCTTGCCACATGCTGGACATCCTTATCACCTCTCCCTGAAAGGTTCACTATAATAATTTTCTCTTGAGAAAGTTTCGGTGCAAGTTTTACAACTTCTGCGAGCGCATGGGCAGACTCCAGTGCAGGAATAATGCCTTCTGTATTTGATAAAAGCTCAAATGCAGAGAGGGCCTCATCATCAGTTGCATATGTGTAGTGAATACGCCCTTTGTCCTTAAGATAAGGATGCTCTGGCCCAATAGCTGCGTAATCAAGCCCTGCAGATACAGAATGAGTCCCAAGAACATTTCCGTCCTCATCCTGTAATAGATACGTTTTACACCCCTGAAATACTCCAATAGAGCCACCTGCGAACCTCGCTGCATGTTCCCCTGTTTCGATACCTCTGCCGCCTGCTTCAACACCAACCATTTTTATGTCTTCATTCAGAAACTCATAAAATAATCCAATAGCATTGCTTCCACCACCAACACAGGCTACGAGATAATCAGGGAGTCTTCCTTCGACATCGAGTATCTGCTTTCTTGTCTCTTTTCCCATGATTGATTGGAAGTCTCTCACCATCACAGGAAATGGATGTGGGCCGAATACCGTACCCAGGACATAATGTGTTGTATGGACATTCGTAGTCCAATCACGCAAAGCTTCATTAATTGCATCTTTCAATGTCTTTGAGCCTACTGGTACTTCAGTAACCTTTGCACCGAGTAGTCTCATCCTGAATACATTCAATGCCTGCCGCTGCATATCCTCGGTGCCCATATATATTTCACATTCAAGGCCAACAAGTGCTGCTCCTGTTGCAGTTGCCACACCATGCTGCCCAGCGCCTGTCTCTGCAATTACTCTTTTCTTCCCCATCTTCTTTGCGAGTAATGCCTGAGCAAGAGCATTGTTAATTTTATGTGCACCGGTATGTGCAAGGTCCTCACGTTTCAGATAAACTTTTGCACCACCAAGATGTTCTGTGAAGCGTTTTGCAAAATAAAGTGGAGTTGGTCTTCCTATATAAGTCTTCTGGAGATAGTTGAGTTCTTTTTGGAATTCCCTATCTTTTTTTGATCTCAAGAATGCCTCTTCCAGTTCCATAAGAGCAGGCATGAGGGTCTCAGGAACAAAACGACCACCGTAACTCCCAAAATACCCTTTTCTATCAGGTAACTTTTTGATAATTCCCCCTCCTCTTCTACCCCTATGACGTGATTTTTTGTGTCTGTTATTATACCACAATATAAAAAGCCTGAAAGATGAAGAAATCTGGAGAAAAGTTTAAAATATCAATGGGATATTAAGATAGAGTGATAGATGATATGAAAGAACAGTAAAAGGAGAGTGATAAAATGCAAAAATATAAATGCTCTGTTTGTGGATATATATACGACCCTGAAAAAGGAGATCCTGATTCAGGCATAAAACCAGGAACGCCTTTTGAGGAATTGCCTGAAGACTGGGTTTGCCCTGTGTGTGGAGCTGATAAATCATTATTTGAAAAGGAAGGTTAACTATGACGGTGAGAGAAATAAAGAAAGATGTCTACTCAGTGGGCGCAATAGATTGGGATAGAAGGTTATTTGACGAACTCATTCCCCTTCCAGACGGAACAACTTACAACTCCTATGTAATAAAAGGGAGTGAAAAAACAGCGTTAATAGATACTGTTGACCCGACCAAAGAATACGAGCTTTTAAGTAACCTCGAGAAACTCGGTATAAAACGCATTGACTACGTAATCTCTCATCATGCTGAGCAAGACCACTCAGGAACTATACCTAAAATTCTTGAGATTTTTCCAAAAGCAAAGGTACTCACCAATCCCAAATGCAAAGATATGCTCATAGACCTCCTCTTGATACCTGAGGATAAATTTATCACCGTAAATGACATGGAGACAGTTTCTCTGGGGAACAAAACACTCGAGTTCATCTTTGCTCCATGGGTCCACTGGCCTGAAACCATGTTTACGTACCTTAAAGAAGATAAGATTCTGTTTCCATGCGATTTCTTAGGTTCACATCTTGCAACGAGCACTTTGTTTGCAACTGATGAACCTAAAGTTTACGAGTCAGCAAAAAGGTATTATGCAGAGATAATGATGCCGTTCAGGACAAGCATCAAGAAACATCTGGAAAGAATAAAAAGCTTACAGATTGAATTAATTGCTCCAAGCCATGGACCGATTTACTTAAAGCCTGATTTTATTATTAATGCATATAAAGAATGGGTTTCAGACGAGGTAAAGAATGAGGTTGTTATCCCGTTTATCTCAATGCACGGCAGTACAAGAAAAATGGTGGAACACTTCATGAATGCGCTCATAGAAAGAGAGATAACGGTAAAACCATTTAATTTAACAAAAACTGATATTGGAGAACTGGCAATGGCACTTGTAGACGCCGCCACCATAGTTATCGCCTCACCAACAGTGTTAGTTGGTCCTCATCCGAATGTTGTGTATGCAACATATCTGGCAAATGCGTTAAGGCCAAAACTGAAATTTGCATCGGTGATTGGTTCTTATGGTTGGGGCGGAAGAATGATAGAAAATCTAAAAGGAATGCTCACCAATCTTAAGGTAGAAATTATTGAACCTGTTATTATCAAAGGGTTTCCACGAGAAGGAGATTTCAGGGCATTGGACAGATTGGCAGACGAAATTTTTAAAAAGCATAAAGAAAATAAAATCATTTAAAAAATAAAAGGATTCAAGGTCACATATCTGACCTTGAATCCTTTATCCGTTTCCTGGCAAGTTTAGATAAAGTCCTCTTTATCCCTCAAATGTTATTGCTGTGACAGGACATGTATCAGCAGCTTCCTGGCAGTCACAGGTATTACATTTATCAGGCCCTATGACATATGCCTTCCCATCGTCTCTCGTTTCGAATACCTCAGGGCATAGCTCCGAGCATGTGCCACAACCTTCACATAAGTCCCAGTCTATTACAG
>VGWZ01000054.1 GCA_016873595.1 Nitrospira sp. | reverse complement strand
ATTGGTATCGGTTGTACAGGTGGTAACCATCGTTCTCCTGCAATTGTCGAAAATCTGCGAAACTACTTTAATAAACATCCGGTAGACCTGAATATTATCCATCGTGATTTAGGCTGAAATATTATAAAATAATTGATAAACCGCAATAGTCCTATCCTTTACCCCGTTAGAATTCCGCAAGGGCTTTATATGCCGTGTGAAAAACATAAATTCTTATCATTGTACCATCCCTGTGTTAAAACAGGGGCATTCTAACGGGGTTTACAAAGTCCAATTTAAGTTGTTAGTATAATTGATTGTAAGGAGAGGTGGCCGAGCTGGTCGAAGGCAGCCGCCTGCTAAGCGGTTGTGGGAGTAAAATCTCACCCAGGGTTCGAATCCCTGCCTCTCCGCCAGAGATTAGTTTTTAGTTATTAGCTATTAGTTGTTAGTCTAAAAACCAACAACTGAAAACTAAAAACTGACAACTAACAACTTTAAAAATTATGGAGAGTTAAATGAAAAAAAAGATTTTTGTAGTGATGTTAAGTCTTGTTTTAGCTTTTTCAGTAAGTGCATGCAAGAAAAAGGAACCCCAGCCGCCTGTTCCAAAGGCAACTGAACCAATGACACAGGGGCCGATAATGCAAGGTCCGATATCACCAGAGGCACAGCAAACAGTCCTGGGGCAGAGCATGCCAGTCCAAGGAGTTGAAAAACAAGTAGTCGTTCCTGAATCAGTCAAGGGGAAATGGAGTGCAGTAAAGATTATCGTTGAAGATAAGGCTTCAAAGAAAACGCAAGAATACACAATAAATCTGAATAGCGATTTCAAAATCCCGAATTCCAACCTTAAGGTTTATATTGGGGAGTTCTTACCTGACTTTAAGATGGATGGTCTTGCACTAACCTCAGCCTCGAATCAACCTAATAACCCAGCAGTAGGGATAAGGGTATTGGAGGGTGATACACAAATATTCCCTACCATTGGAAAAAAATGGGGATGGTTATTTTCTAAGATGCCAACAGTACACCCTCTCAATCATGAAAGGTATAACCTTATACTGAAAGAAGGGATTGCAAAAAACGGATAGAAAACCACGCGCCCATAGCTCAGTTGGATAGAGCGACGGACTACGAATCCGCAGGTCGGGGGTTCGAATCCTCCTGGGCGCGCCAACTATGTATGAAAAAATATGTTGTCTTATGTTTTTGTTTCTTTTAACCTATTTTGTCTCCTGAATTCATTTCATGGTCTCATAACGCTTTGATTTTATTAGATGCTGAAATACCCTGAACTTGATTCAGGGCAGCATGACAACTTTTGCTATTTTGATAGTTTTTAGACAGGCTCTATATCACCGATGAAAACATAATCTTTCTTTTTTGCCCCGTTAGAAAGCCCCGCCATTTATGTCGGAAATGGAATAATAAAATCTAAATTCCTCATAGAAAGGGCGTGGTAAAAACCCCGTCCTTTCTAACGGGGTTTACTTTCTCCTCGACTTTTTCATTTGTTCCTTCATCATCTCCGTGTCTTCCATACCTTCCATGCCACCCATTATTTCCATCATGCTGTTGACTTTCTTATACCCTGCAGGGACTTCAAACATAGAAGCCTCGGCAGCACCTAACTTGATTTCTTTGAGCTCACTTACTACTTTACTCGGACCACCCATCCTTAGTCTCTCGGGCATAATCACTTCATTTCTAATCATTAACCCTCCGAGGTCTTGAGCCTCCCAGACTGTTGCTCTGTATTTCTCAGCAGGATTGTCTTTAAGGTAGAACTCGGTATCATATTTAATGCAAGTATATCCATCTATGGTCTCTGATCCGATCTTCTTCTTCTCAAAGACTACCTTAGGGTCATAAAGAGAAGGCATCTCTTCACCAACGGACTGCTCTGTGTACGTCTTACTCACTGTAGACATCATAATCATCTTTTTTAAGTCCAGTTCGGTTATAGTCACGATACCTTTCATCATTGGATTTTCGATACGCATCTTGGTGCCCATTTTTGCTATAGGCATCACCATCTCACTCATAACCATCTTTGCAGTAAAGTTATCGGGTGGTGCAGCAAAACCAACCATTGTAATCAATAAAATACCTGATAAAAAACACAGCATAAACATTCCTATAAATTTTTTCCTTTCCATAGTCTCCTCCTGGTATAATCAACTAAAATGCTCTTTAACCGCTAAGAATATAACAGCATGGTTACTATTACCCCCTCTACTTTATATCTGCATGATAGTTCTGAAGTGATTTAACTTTACCATGCCTTTGCCAATAATCTGTAATTCCTTTTGCAGCAGCGATAGCAGAAGCTATCGTGGTAATGTAGGGCACTTTGTACTTGATTGCTGCTTTTCGAATGTACGAATCATCGTATTTGCTCAGCTTTCCGCTGGGTGTATTGATGACCAGTTGAATCTCTTTATTCATAATTCCATCTACAATATTTGGTCGTCCTTCGTGCATTTTGAGTACAGATTCGGTTTTTATGCCATGTCCAGATAAAAACTTATGAGTTCCTATAGTAGATCGTATTTTAAAGCCAATTTTTTCGAACTGCTTTGCAACCTCAATGACAGCATGTCTATCACTTTCTGATACGGTAATTAGTACCGTACCTTCTGTAGGAAGGAGTTGTTGTGCAGCTTCTTGTGCCTTAAAAAATGCAAGGCCAAAAGAATCAGCCATTCCAAGCACCTCTCCTGTAGATCTCATTTCCGGCCCTAAAAGCGGGTCTACTTCTGGAAACATATTAAAAGGAAAGACCGCTTCTTTTACTCCAAAATGTCGAAATAACCTGGGTTTTAGATTAAGGTCAACGAGCTTCTTACCAAGCATAAGCTGTGTGGCAATTCGTGCCATGGGTATGTTACAGACCTTTGAAACCAGAGGTACTGTTCGAGAAGCACGAGGGTTAGCCTCCAGAATATACACAACATTATTCATTATGGCGTATTGAATGTTCATCAGGCCTATAACATTAAGCTCTATAGCAATCCTTCTTGTATATTCATAAATGGTATTAATGTGATTGTCAGGGATACTTACAGGCGGAATCACACAGGCAGAGTCACCTGAATGTATGCCGGCTAACTCGATATGTTCCATAACAGCAGGAACAAAGGCATCGTTCCCATCAGCCAAAGCATCTGCCTCAGCCTCAATTGCATTTTCCAGAAATTTATCTATCAGTATAGGCATCTCTGGTGTAACATCCACGGCTGCGGCAACATAGTATCTGAGCATTTCTTCGTCATGAACCACTTCCATGCCTCGTCCACCAAGAACGTAAGAAGGCCTTACTATCAGGGGATAGCCAATCCTCTCTGCGACTCGAAGCGCTTCATTGAGATTGCTTGCCATATCAGATTCTGGTTCAGGAATACCAAGTTTGCGCATCATCTGTCGAAAGCGATCCCGGTCCTCAGCGAGGTCTATCGTCTCCGGAGTTGTACCTATAATCCTGACTCCAGCTTTCATCAGTTCATTGGCAATATTGAGCGGAGTCTGGCCTCCAAATTGGACAATAACACCTTCAGGCTTTTCCTTTTCATAAATGCTTAACACATCTTCTACAGTGAGTGGCTCAAAGTAAAGCTTGTCTGAAGTATCGTAATCTGTTGACACAGTCTCAGGATTACAGTTGACCATGATTGACTCAATTCCCTGATCCTTTAATTCAAAAGCTGCGTGAACGCAACAGTAATCAAATTCTATCCCCTGACCAATTCGATTTGGCCCTCCCCCCAAAACCATTATCTTACGTCTTGTGCTGGTTTTAACCGTATCAGGGACATTGTATGTTGAGAAATAATAGGCAGCATTCTCTACACCGCTCACAGGAACAGCTTCATATCCCTGGACAATACCTGTAGAGATGCGTCTCTGCCTGACTTCCCTTTCAGGAATACCGAGTATCTGTGAAAGGTAACGGTCTGAAAAACCATCTTTCTTTGCCTGAATCAAAAGCTCGTCAGGTAATACCTTGCCCCTGTATTGAAGAATCTTCTCTTCAAGTTCTACAATCTCCTTCATCTGCTCTATAAACCATGGTTTGATATAGGTCTTCTTATAGAGCATATCCACGCTTGCGCCCTTGCGCAATGCCTCATACATGATAAACTGTCTTTCGCTTGAGGGCTCAGAGAGGAGGTCAATCAGCTCATTGAGAGGTTTGTGATAAAAATCCCTGGCAAATCCAAGCCCATAGCGGCTATTTTCCAGAGAGCGGATTGACTTCTGAAGGGCTTCTTTATATGTCTTACCTATACTCATGACTTCACCCACAGCGCGCATCTGTGTACCAAGCTTATCCACAGCATTTTCAAACTTTTCAAATGCCCAGCGAGCAAATTTCACTACCACATAATCACCTGATGGAGTATATTTCTCAAGGGTACCATCCCTCCAGTAGGGAATCTCATCCAAAGTCAGACCAGCGGCCAACATTGATGAGATAAGCGCAATAGGAAAGCCAGTAGCCTTTGAGGCTAAAGCAGAAGAGCGTGAAGTTCTTGGGTTAATCTCGATTACTACAACTCTTCCTGTATTGGGATCATGGGCAAATTGAATATTTGTACCACCGATTACCTGAATGGCTTCTACAATATCATAAGAATGTTTTTGAAGGCACTTTTGAAGCTCAGGATCAATAGTAAGCATAGGTGCTGTACAAAATGAGTCACCAGTGTGTACCCCCATGGCATCTACATTTTCTATAAAACAGACAGTAATCATCTGGTTTTTTGAGTCCCGAACCACTTCAAGCTCTAATTCTTCCCACCCCAAGACAGACTCCTCAACCAGCACTTGACCGACAAGACTTGCAGATATGCCACGGCTTGCAACAGTACGTAATTCTTCTACATTGTAAACCAGGCCGCCACCGGTTCCTCCGAGACAGTACGCTGGCCGGATGACTACAGGATAACCGAGTTCTGAAGCAATCCTTTCAGCCTCATGTACACTGTATGCAGGTTCGCTTTTAGGCATATCAATGCCAAGCCTGTTCATTGTCTCTTTAAATGCGATACGGTCCTCTCCCCGTTCGATGGCATCCACAGCAACTCCGATAACCTTAATGCCATATTTCTTGAGCACGCCTGAGCGTGAAAGTTCTGAGGTAAGGTTCAGTCCTGTTTGACCGCCAAGATTAGGCAATAAGGCATCAGGCCGTTCCTTTTCAATAATTTCTCTCAGAGTATGAAAATTGAGAGGCTCAATATAGGTTATATCTGCCATATCTGGATCTGTCATGATCGTTGCAGGGTTGGAATTTACCAGCACGATTTCATACCCTAATTTCCGAAGCGCTTTACAGGCCTGGGTACCGGAATAATCAAACTCGCACGCTTGACCGATGACGATGGGTCCTGAACCTATAATCATCACTTTTTTTATATCATCTCTTCTTGGCATACATATATCCTTTAACTTTCATATCGTTTTGGTTCCAGAGCATTAGGAGTTTATCAAAAGGACTCTAAACTATCAAGATATTTAAAATGAGATATTTAAAATGAATAATCAAAATCTCTATTTTCTTGGAAAAGGTAACGCTGTTGCCATACCTTTTGCAAGGAGTTTCTTTGTATTCTCACTTTCTGCTTTAAATTCAACAACCATAAGGCTCTTCCCTTTATGAATCACCTTCGATTCAGCTACTACACAATCATCAAGAGAAGCTGAACGAAAAATATTGAAGCTCCATTGCACACCAACAGCATCAGTTATTGAGTTTACAGATATCGCAAATGCGACATCGAGAAGAGCAAAAATCATAGCTCCATGAGCAATCTGGTGGGCGTTTAAAAACTCCTTTTTTACTCTCGCTTTAAGACGGGCATACCCTTCAGATGCCTCTAAGAGCTCCATGTGAAACAGGTGAAAAAGCATATCACCTTTTATAATTTCTTTAACTCTCTCCATGGTGTTTCTCCTAACTTTATAAGGTATTTCTTCTCGTTTCACATCATGCACCAAATGAATACATTGAACAAAAAAACTAATGCACAGAACATGAAAAACATGGGTCATATGCCCTGACAAGCATCTCGCATTTCAACATGATATCTTCTTTTTTCTCATTGATGTGCTGCTGTACAAGTTTTTTTAAATTCTCCTCAATGCCCAAAAAATTATGCGCAGTTGGAGTAACAATATTTGCCCTTTCAACAATACCCCTTCTATTTAAGACATAATGGTGACAGAGAAGTCCTCTTGGTGCTTCTGTTATTGCAATACCCTCCCCTCCCCTTCCCTCACCTTTATTCCAATTTCAGGCTTTCTCAGGATAACCTTATCAAGAAGTTCTCTACATTCGCTTATTCCATGCACTATCTCTATTGCCTGAGCAAGATTGTTATGAAATGGATTATAATCAGGCACCTTAAAACCTATCTCTTCTGCTGCCTCTTTTGCATCCTCATGAAGCAGATCAAATTTAAGATTCAGCCTTGCCAGTGCACCTACCATAAAAGAATCTTTGCCTTTTATCACTGTCCTCTTTGCATTGGAATATGAAACCTCATCTTCCTTAAAGATTGAGTAATATTCATCTTCCCCTATTTTGACTCCATTTTGGGATATGATAAACCCCTCATTTATCGCATAGTGAGGAGGGCTACTTATTGCCACATATTCTGTATTGTGTGTAAGGTCAGGAAACAGGAGATCTGAGACCATTCTCAGTGTTTCTTTTGCATCATCCTTTATATTTTCCAATTCATACTTGATTTTTTCAATTTTATCTCTTGGGGGCAGGCTGGTAAAACCGCCAACAACCATTGACACAGGATGGAGCGCCCTGCCTCCAAATAAGGCAGTAACTTCATTCACCACCTTCTTCATCCTGTTCAGCCTTCTTATCTCTGGCTCAAACCTCGGGAACATATCAGGTATTGAATAAAGCCTGTAATAATCAGGCAATGCAAGCATATAAAGATGTACAAGGTGACTTGAAACAATCTGGCTCAATGCCATAACTTTTCGAAGAGTGATACTATCAGGAGCGGGGGTAAAACCTAATGCCTTTTCTAATGCCCTTATCGCAGTTGTCATATGAGATACCGGACATATCCCGCAAATCCTTGCAACGATATCAGGGACTTCATCATATCTTCTATTGCAAAGAAAACCCTCAAAAAACCTTGGGGGTTCCCATATGTTCAGCTTCAGGTCTTTAAGCACACCGTCTTCAATATCAAATTTTATTGCTCCTTCTCCTTCAACCCTGGCAATATAGTCAATACTAATCTTCATAGAACTCTGCTGCCTTTCTGAACTCTGCAGTGACAGAACCGAATAGAGTAAACTTCCTGATTATGTCCTCGGAAGATATCCCCATAGGCTTCAAATTTTTTTGCGAGTGCAAACGCATTTGCTTGTCTCATAGGACCCCAGCATGAATAGCACGCCCTATTATGCGAGGGGCATAGTGCTTCACAGCCAGCATTTGTAACCGGTCCCATGCACGGCATATTATGAGCAACAAGAAGACATATGTTCCCTTTTAACTTGCACTCAATGCACACGCTATATTCAAGAAAATCAGGTTGTTTCCCAGAAAGAACAGATGTCAACGCCTCACATAGGTCTCTTTCTCCGGGAGGGCAGCCCCTTATAAAGCCGTCTACATGAACATAAGCATCTATCGAACTGGGTCTTATAGAATGGATTGTTGACAGGTCTTGATAAACCTTTTTTCCCACTTCGAGTTCTGGATGGGTTGATTTAAGAGCAGGAATCCCCCCATTTATCGCACATGACCCTATCGCAAAAAGATACGTGCTTTTTTCTCTTATTCTTTTTAACTCATCAGCCTGCCATGATTTTGTAACTGTGCCTTCAATAAGTGAAACATCAAATGGGCCTTCGGGTGTCCCGCCACTTGTGACCATCTTGCAGAATACAAAATCAAAGTTATTCAGCGTTTCAATGATATATCTCTGAAAATAGATAAATTGAAATTCGCAGCCGGCACAGCATGAGTATTTAAAGAATCCAAGGCGGTTTTTTTTCTTTCCAGAATAACCTCCTTACTGAGCCTTAAAATGAATACTTAAAAACGACACTATTAAAACACTATACCACATGAGAGAGTCTGATACAAACAGAAATACAAAACAGTGTTTATCCTGATCTGAATGAGTATTTTATATTGATAACTCTTCTGGTTTTATTGTTAATATAAGTACGCATATACATTGAATATATTTCATGGAGGTGAAGTTACAATGAAGGATGGATTTACTCTTAAATGTCAAGGGTCAGGATATCTCACACTATTATTATTTATTATTATAACATTTTTTGCCTGTACTATCTGTTATGCAGAGGATACTTCAAGCAGTTCGATTTTAAAGAACAGAGAAAACACCTCAGGAATAATCACGATTTCTGAGGGGCTGCGACTCGCAACGGAAAAAAATCGCATTCTAAAAATTGCATACCTCAATAAAGATATCGCTTACACTGATACCTTAGTTGCTCAATCGAGATTTCTTCCCAGTATCGATGCATCTGCAAATTATACACTTTTTGCACATCAGCCTGGATTTCGTTTTGGCACTCAGAATACCTATTCATCAGAAAAAAGCTTTCCGTCTTATGGAATTACTGTGCATCAAACACTGTACGATTTTGGGGCAAGAACATCGAAGTATGATGCATCGAAAGCTCTCCTTGAAGCAACAAACCTTGATATAACGAAGACAAGAAACCTTGTTGCCCTTGACTTTATTAATGCATATTGTGATCTCCTCGAGACTGAAAAAATGATCGTAGTGGCACAAAAGGAGGGAGAAAGCCTTGAATCACACTTAAAAGATGCACAGAGCCTCTTCAATGAAGGTGTCATAACAAAAAACGACCTCCTTCAGGCCGAAGTACGGCTGTCTGATGCAAGGCAGAAACTTTTGACAAAGAAGAATGTTAGGGCTGTGAATGCATCGAGGATTAACAATATCCTCGCAAGACCTTTAAGGGAAGATATTAAGGTAGTAGATGTATCTGTGAATAACCATCAAACTATTGAACTCGATAAAGCATGGGAATATGCTGAAAAACAGAGGACCGAGCTACAAATAATAGACCAGCAATTGAAAATTACCGGCTTAGAGGAAACCATTAAAAAATCTGAATACTATCCAACGATTTTTGCTCTGGGTGGATATAATTATTCAGAGAACCGTTATATGCTTCATGATGACAACTGGTCTTTAATCTTCGGGCTTAATCTCAATCTCTTCAGCGGTGGGAGCACAAAGGCTGAGGTAGCAAAGATCAAATACAAACGGGACCGGCTCCTTGAACAGAGAAATAAACTTCTTGATGATATAAAACTTGAAGTGAAAAAAAATTACCTTGATATGGAGAATGCCAGAGAAAAGATTCAGGTTACAAAGGATGCTGTCAGTCAGGCTGAAGAAAATTTAAGGATTAACAAAATAAGATATAAAGAAGGTATTGGTACTGCAACAGATGTACTTGATGCAATTACACTCCTTACCACAGCAGAAACAAATTATTACAGGGCAGTATATGATTTCAGACGTGCACAGGCAGGGCTTATGTATTCGATGGGATATGATTTAGTATCGTCTTATTTATGACTCTGAAAATACTCCTCGCTAACCCATGGATATACGACTTTGCAGCGTTTAATTTATGGTCAAGACCTTTAGAGCTTCTTCGCGCTGCAGAATATCTCAGCTCCTTTGATACAAAACTTTTACTCATAGATTGCACAGATTCATTTGTTGACGAATAATAAAATGACCTGATTTATTCATTAATTACTGTCTTTTGATTTATCTCCATTACGAAGCATCATCTCAACCATTGGTATAAGTTTTATTTTCACAATCACCTTACTATCCTTAAGCCAGTAATCAACATCAAGTACATCAGATACACCTTAGGTAGTTGGAGAAGTACCATAATACTGAAAGCGATGCCGAGCTTTTCCATGCCGTCACTCAGCTTTTCCACCTGAAGTACATAAAAGGGACCTATAAATCCCATCACGATTGCCCATATAGAGATGACCGAAGTGAAAATAAGAAGATTTCTGGCACTCAATGAACTCAACAGTTATCAACCTTTAGACCCATCTTCTACAGCTGCGACCTAAAAGAGCCTATTAGAGAAATTAAAAACATAGTATTTAAGCCAATCTACGAGAAAAGCATTTCAAAAAACCGCTAAAACATAGTGCCACGTTAATAGCATAAAAAGCTTGACAAAACTTACAATAAAGCTTATTATAATGGTGTCATGTTTATAAGAGTAAAACCATCAGGTCCCAGAAGATATCTTCAAATTGTAAAAAGCATATGGAATAAAGGA
>VGWZ01000053.1 GCA_016873595.1 Nitrospira sp. | reverse complement strand
GAGTATACCGTATCTTTTTGCTCCATTATCTGCAGTTTTTTATAGTAATATAGTATCCACATCTTTCTTATCTGGACAAGATAATGGGACATAGTATCACGTTAAGAATTTATTATGAAGACACTGATGCCGGAGGCGTAGTTTACTATGCTAACTATCTCCGTTATTTTGAGCGGGCACGGACAGAGTTTCTTCTCGAAAGGGGCATCGACATAGTAGAGTATCAAAACCAGGGGTACTTCTTTGTTGTAGTTCATGTCGATATATCGTATAAACGCCCTGCACAGCTTGGTGATATCATCGAAGTTACAACAGAAGTCGCAGAGATTAAGAACGCTACCATTATCATAAAAAACCAGGCTTTTAAAAATAACACCTTGCTAGTTGATGCACGAATAACCGTCGCTTGTATTGATAAAGATGGAAAGCCGAGAAGACTTCCCGAACGCATTAAAGAACTGAAATAACAATTTCAATCTCTACTGGTGCGTCTCACACAATCAATCCCTTTGCACTACAGGCTGTGATGTGATAGGTAGAGAACTCTGTTCAATCTACTGTAAGATAGTAGTTACTCAGTTAAAACAGTGTTTCTGCTATAATGGATTTAAAAAGGGATAACGGGATGATCAATACAACGCTGTTACTGAATGATGTTAAATTTGCTCAGGCAATGCTCAAGAAAAAATCCCTGAGCAATACAGACATCGTATTCATTCTCAGAAATCTCCTGAGGATGAAATATTATCCTGTTGCGGTCAAGTATTTTTTCTCGTATGAGGAACTTGATAATTTCAGAAAGGTTGCCCATTACAGGGTCCCGGTCAAACGGTACACCTTCTGCCACCATGTGGCATTCTCTCGACAGAAGGGCGATATATCACTCTGCACCGAGGACCAACTCGGGTGTACAAATGCAGAATATGTACTTAGCTGGAAGGAGTTTGACGGGAAAGAGATAACGTCTCATCTGAAATATTCAAAGGATCAGGAACAGGCAGAGAAATTTGTCAAGACAAAACAGAGGCTCCCGAAGGGTTTGAGAGCCTTTGCCACAGGCCCGCTCCACAAAGTTCCCTTCAAACCTGACTGCATCCATGGAATATGCGATGTGCTCCAAGCTTACCACCTTGCCACTGATTGGTGTGCTGCACTGGATACTCATCCTTTCAGAATGCAGATGACCATAAACAGTTCAATCTGTCATGGGTGTGTAGAGGTGTATCTTATGCAGAAGCCCAATATAACGCCCATGTGCGGTGGCAGTTACAAATCAGGAAAGACAGAGCAGGGTGAGATCAACTGGATCTGGCCTGGTACACAGCTTGAACCTACAGTGAGATGGATGCTCGAAAGGACAGTTCGTGACGGTGGAATATCATTACCCCGCACAGGAGAAACATATCCAGGATTCAATATGTGTAAACTCTGTCCATCCCTTGTCTGGATGGAGCCGAGGAGATAGGATAGCCTTTCCCTATCTCACTTTTCAGCCTTTTAACCAACCTTTTCGGAACGGTACTTATGGGACAAGAATGAGCGAAAATACCATATCCTGCCTTTTGAACAATAATTATATGAAGCAATAGGGCTATGATAACAAACTTTTCCACGTCTCCCTTTCCAGAAAACTCCCTTCAACATTAGCTTCTGATTCTTTGAACATCTTATAGGGCATTGCGAATGTGAACACATCCTCGCCGAGCTGCCTTCTTATATTTTTCCTTGCAGACAAATCGGTTAAGCCCATAACAGCTTTTGGATTTTCAGATTCAGCCTCTTTATATGCAAATATTCCAATTTGCTGGCATCCTGCTGCCATCGGTACGATCACATTATCCAGGGTCTCCCTTGCATAATTTGCCAGGATAATTAAAGCAGAAAGCTGATGGGGATTGACAATAAAAACAATCACCACAGGTTTATCTTTTTTGTTGAGCTTACTTAAAGGCTTGAAGATAACATATTTCTGAGAAATATCTTTTATGGGGAGTTGTTCAACAAACTTCTTCACTAAATCAGGAGACTTGATATATCTCTCCCCCTTGAGAAAGTTTTCGATAAATTCTTTTCTGGCAAATTTTTCAATCTGCTCAGCAATCTTTTTGCCTGACCCAGACCGTTCATTGCCGGTCGACAGAAAGCAGGAAAAACCCTCTAAACCCCCGGGGAAATCTAAATACAGATTTCCAAATCCAAGACCAACACCTCCGCCACCACATCCAAAAGTCTTTCTGTCGAATACAACTGTCTTCCCTTTTGCTGCCCGTGCGAGCAACCACATCACACAACCCCATCTGCCCTCTACAAACTGGTCTGCATTTTCAGGCTTCTTATCGCTCCACAAAATTGCGACAGTTTCATATTTTAGTTCTAAAGCTTTCGCAATCTTACTCTTCATGTTCTTTGCCCTCTTGATTCTTCTCAATGCTATTTTGCAATAGATGCTTCCAACTATGTCAAGTATCAACAGACAAATTTGGTATAAATTTGTCTGTTACTATACCCTGCTCGTAATATCGCAGATACCCTTGATAGAAGAGTTGAGAGATTGAGGGGATGTAAGCTTGTGGGAGTTGTTATTTTTTGGAATCTAATTTCTCATCTGGGAACAGTGCCTTAACAAATTTTTTGACTTCTTTCAAATCCTTTTTAATATCTACGCAGGTAAGTTCTAACACTCCCAGAGGTGGATATCTATCTGCAAGATAGTAGCCGGAGATCCGCTCACAAATCTCTTGAAATGAATTCAGTTTAGAATCATATTTGATTGCTTCATCAAGTAATGCATCTAACCGATGTATCTTTTTGAGTTTCCAACCATGCCAAATTAAGAATGCCTTCAGATATTTTTCAATACACTGTTGAAGAAAAAATCCTGCTGCATTTACATCTTTTTCTTTGAGGTTTCTTAAGGTGCGATCCCAGTCAATACGGGCAATCTTTATCCATTCTTCTATTTTCCAGAATTCTTTATCTTCGGTCATAGCACCACTCCTTCTTCCATAATAGTTTGGATAAAAGCATCTTCTTTAGTTAACTTATCTTTAAATTCTTTGGGGGTAAGAACTATAGGTGAAATTGGGAAACCGTTACGCAGGTCTCTTATAAGTCTTGATACGGTAGCCATTCTTTCAAACATTCGTTCATTAGTTGGGGCTATTACAAGAATATCAACATCGCTGTCCTCTGTTGCGTCTCCTCTTGCATAAGATCCGAATAAAATGACCTTCTCTGCAAGATACTTTTCTTTTAACCTTTTACTTATTTTTCTTAGTCTCCCATAAATTTCTTTGTTCATCTCACTGCCCTTTCCCCAAGTATAATATCATAGTACCCTGTCTCATAAATAGTTTTAGTTTGCCATCATTCCGAGTCCCGATTTGTCAGGACGAGGAATTTCATCTTGAGACTTCGTCGTGAGCTCAGTCGAACGATTGCTTTGAGCCTTTGTCCCTCGCTTTAAGAGTTGTAAACAATGACAGTGGAAAAACTGTTCGGTCAACCATAGATGTTATTATGCACGTATTCAGGGAGTGAGGAGAGGTGAGTTTGCGGGAGTTAAGGAATCGATGTAAATAAGGCCAATCTGAATCGTGTATTCGTAAATTTCTTGTATATATCTCAAAGCTGTTGTGGCTTCTAATAACTGAGAAGTGTTAGCTTACGATAATATTCGGCGGCCGGCCGATCCCTTTCTTTTCCAGAAGCCGCTCCAAGGTCAGATTTTCTACGTGGCGCAGGTCGCGCACGGCAAAGTAGGCGTTGTTGGCAGCGTTGTAGGTAAAAGATTTCTCGGCTACGGTTAGGACTTCGGCCCATTCCGCGCCGAAATAGCTTCGGAAAGCATCTTGCAGCTCTTCCGCTGTAACATCCTCGGGAACTGCAAGCCAGACCTTGTCGAGGTTGCCGACGGCAACCACCCTGCGCGGGATGATTCACCCCGTTTCATAAAAATAGACTGGCAAGGCGGATGCCGTACTACCCACAACGCAGGTGGTGAGACCGGCAAAAACTTCCCCCTCCATCGTTCCAAAAACGACAAAGGGGTGCCTCGCTGCAATATCAAGTATCCCCGGCAAGCGGCCGCAGCCGAGCGCCACTAAAAGCATTCCTTCGCCCACACCAACTACCGCTCCCCTACCCTGCACTGTTGAACAAGAATGTGTCGCAAAACTGTGATGGGGGGAATGTACCAAGAGGCTGTTTTATTGGCACCCTTCATCACTTTTACTCATTAAGGAATATACTTTGAAATCACTTCCATTGCCCTTTCAACGGCACCTGTATTTTTCCTATACAATTGCTGTGCCTTTGAACCGATTTCTTTTGCCTTATCAGGCGACATGAGAAGCTCCTTTAATGTTGGACAGAGCATTTCTTCATTCACCTCAATGGCTGCACCTTGAGTGTAGAAATCTTTAATGATCGGGAAATTTTCCATGTGAGGGCCGCATACTATAGGTTTTCCCCAGTATGCAGGTTCAAGGGGATTTTGGCCACCATAGCCTCTAAAGCTCTTGCCAATGATTGCAATATCAGCTATGCCATAGATTGCTGAGAGTTCGCCAATGCTGTCGAGGAGTATAATCACACCTCTAAAAATTCCAAGTTCGAAGTTCAAAGTTTCAAGTTCAGAGCGCTTTATAAATGATATTCCTTTTAAAGTAAGCATATCTTCAACCTCTTTAAATCTTTCAGGATGCCTCGGCGCTATGATGAGATTAAAGTCTGGAATATCTTTTTTAAGCTCACTGTACACAGAAGTGATTAATTCCTCCTCTCCTTCATGCGTACTGCCAGCCACGATAATAGGTCCTTTTATCTTTTCTGACCATTCTGGAATCTGTGAAGGAGGCTTTGTATCAAATTTAAAATTACCCAGGACCATAACCCTTTCACTCTCAACACCCATGCTCCTTATCCTCTCAGCATAAACCTCATCCTGCATACCAAAGATATCGACATGAGAAAGAGCTCTCTTCATAAAAAAAGAAATCCTTTTGTATCCCCTGAATGAATGTTCAGAAATTCTTCCATTGAGCACAACAACTGGAATTCCTTTCTTTTTAAATGCCCTGAATATATTAGGCCACAGTTCTGTCTCGATGACGATTAAAATCTCAGGCCTTACCCTTTTAATAACTGCATTCAGGATTAAAGGAATATCAAAGGGGAGATAGACAACTGCTGTACCTTTAGGTGCCCCTTTTCTTGCGACCTTCCTCCCTGTATCAGTGATTGTTGAAAGAATAATGCCTTTTGATGGATAACGTTCCTTAAGCTTTTTAAGCAAAGGAAGTGCTGCCATGACCTCTCCTACAGATACGGCATGAACCCAGATAATCCCCCCATACCCCCCTTTAGCAAAGGGGGGAAGGGGGGATTTGGAAGTATAAAATGAGAATTGAAAAAAACCAAATTTTTCTTTAAGCCATCCCTTCCTATTTTTTCTTGGCCTTTTCAAATACTGGAAGGGAAATATAAAAATGAGAACAATAGTATATATAAAGCTGTAAAGGAGATACATATCTATAATAGCGATATATCTACAGCCTGGGCACTGAACTGCAGTTCATACAGTTTTCTATAAACACCGCCCCTCTCGATGAGTTCATCATGTGTTCCTGTCTCAACAATTCTTCCTTTATCAAGGACAACTATTTTTGTTGCACGTCTGATTGTAGAGAGTCTATGGGCAATCACAAAGGTGGTTCTGTTTTCCATAAGATTTCCGAGTGCCTTCTGCACCATCATCTCAGAGTGAGTATCCAGGGATGAGGTTGCTTCATCAAGTATGAGAATCGGAGGATTCTTCAGGATAGCACGGGCTATGGATATCCTCTGTCTTTCTCCACCAGAAAGCCTTACACCTCCCTCACCTATAATTGTTTCATATCTCTGAGGGAATTCCATAATAAATTCATGTGCAAAGGCTGACTTTGCAGCACTCACAATCTCATCTTCATCTGCATCTGCATCAGGTTTGCCAAACACTATATTATTCCTCACTGTATCATTGAAAAGGATAATGTCCTGACTCACAACCCCTATCTGTCCTCTCAGAGACTTCAATAAGGCTTTTGATATATCAACACCATCCACATAAATTGACCCACTTGATGAGTCATGAAACCTCGGCAGAAGGTCAACAAGTGTTGTCTTTCCTACCCCGCTTTTCCCAACAATAGCAACAATTTCGCCTTTCTTCACTTCGAGGTTTATATCTTTTAACGCCTCATGTCTCACACCCGGGTAGACAAAAGAGACATTTCTAAATTCTATAGTCTCTTTTATAGGTGGAATAATCACTTTACCGTCTTTCTCTCTTTCCTTATCTTCTATCTCGGATATCCTCTCGAGTGCAGCCCGTGCCTGTTGTATCCCGTTGTTCACATTTGAAAGCCTCTTAGCTGGCGTGTACACCATAAATATTGCTGCTAAAAAAGAAAAGAATTCACCCGGAGTAATTGCCCCAGTAACCACAAGTTTTCCACCATACCAGAGGACAAAGGCAATACCAAACCCTCCGACAACCTCCATCAACAATGAGGTGAATTCTATTAATCTTACTGACCTCATCGTCTCTCTATAAAAGTCCTGATTTTTATCTTTAAATTTACTGATAGTGTCACCTTCGCGGCCGAATACCTTTATCATCTTGATACCGGTAAAGCTCTCTGTTAGATACTCGGTTATTATTGAGATCTTCTGCTGTGCCTTTGTGCTCACATTCTTCAATCTCTTCCCTATCATTCCTACACCATAGAATGCTGCGGGGAACACTGTGATTGCCATAAGGGCAAGATCCCATCTCCTGTAAAATGCAACAGCAAGAAGTGCAACAACTGTCGCACTCTCAACAAACAAGTCCTTTATCGAATAGGCGAGAAGATTCTGCAACATACCTATATCATTTGTTACTCGTGAAAGGGTTGACCCTGTGGATTCCTTTTTATAATATCCTACGGGAAGATACATAAGATGTCCAAAAAGTCTATTCCTCATATCCCGGACAACCTTTACCCCTGTTGACCGCATGAGATATGACTGGAAAAAAAAGAATAATCCTCTCAGAAGATACAGTATTAACACCGCAAGGGGCATGACCACCAGCAATGTCTTATTCTTTTCAAGGAAAATGCCATCAAGGGCTGGCTTTACAAGCCATGCGAGCCCACCGTTAATGCCAGATATAATAAGACTCAGAATTCCTGCAAGGACAACCCTTCCCCAATAGGGTCTGACAAGTTTTAATAACCTCTTTAATGTTTCCACTCTGCCATCTCCATTATCATCTCTGCAACCCTATTCGAAGCACTTTTACCTGAGAACGGTTCCTTAATTAATCTATAATAGCTAAGCATCTCTTCTCTATGATGCACATCATTCATAATTTTTTTGAGCTCTTTTATTATACTCTCAGGGCTTGCCCTGCGCTGTATGAGTTCAGGTACAACACCTTTACCTGAAAGAAGATTGACCAGAGATATATACTTGACATCTATAATAAGCCTTCCGAGCAGATAGGTAAGAGGAGAAAGTTTGTATATCACCACCATCGGAACTTCAAGGAATGCTGCCTGCAAGGTAGCAGTACCTGAGGCAACAACTGCCATATCAGATAGGGAAAGCACTTTGATTGCATTTTCTTTTTTAACGATCACACCTTCATCTATAAGCCTGTCAAAGGAGGTTTGATATTTTTTAATTTCAATATTAGGAGCAATTGGCATGACAAACTGATAATGAAAATCGGGAAACTCTGCGTTAAATTTCCTTACTACATCCAGCATAACAGGTAAGAGTTTATGAAGTTCATGAGTCCTGCTTCCTGGAAGTAACGCAAGAACCCGGGATTCAGTCCTCAACCCGAGAGATGTTTTCAAAGAAGTCCTGTCACGTGTCAAAGCCTCGATTTCTTCAAGTACAGGATGTCCTACAAATTCGCACGGAACACCTGTGCACTTATAAATTTCCTCCTCAAACGGCAAAATGACTGCGATCCGATCAGCTATCGCCGCAATTGTCTTCACCCTCCCTTTACGCCATGCCCATACTTGCGGGCTTACATAGTAGAGAATTTTTACTCCCATCTTCTTCGCAACCTTTGCTACCTTGATATTAAAATCAGGATAGTCTATAAGGACGATAACTTTTGTAGAGAATTTTTTTATCGCATCAATAGTTCTTGAGAATGTCTCTTTGATAGCCTTGAGAGAAGAAATTGCCTCTGAGATACCGAAGACACCTGATATTCCGGATATGAGTTCCACCCCTGCCTCATTCATCCTTTCACCACCCACCCCGATTATATGCAGTTCAGGATATTTTGTTTTCAGTGCTTTTGCAAGGAGAGATCCATACAATTCACCTGAACTTTCACCAGTAACAATCATAACCGTATCCATCAAACAACTTTCCTGATTATCTCTGCTATTTTTATTATTGCTGATTCTTCAAGCTCAGGATACATGGGCAATGAAAGGACTTCCCCGGCAACTCTTTCAGCAACAGGGAAATCACCATTCTTATAACCTAAAAATTTCAGAGCCTCCTGCAGGTGGAGTGGTACCGGATAATAGATTACAGATGAAACTCCATTTTCCTTCAATTGTTTCTTAATTTCATCCCTTCTCTGGCTGATGATTGTATACTGGTGGTACACATGATATGCGCCATTTTTTTCAACCGGGCACTTTACCTTATCTGAAAGGAGTTCGTTATAGAGGGCTGCCTTCAGTCTTCTTTTTCTATTGTAATCATCTATGCGTTTCAGCTTCACAAGAAGGATACCTGCCTGAATTTCATCCAGCCGGCTGTTCACTCCAATTCTCTCATGTATATATGAACGGCCTGAACCATGATTTCTTAGCTTCCTTATCGTATCAGCCATCACTGGGTCATTGAGTATTATGAGACCTCCATCTCCGTATCCACCAAGATTTTTACTGGGGTAAAAACTGAAACAACCCGTGTCTCCAAAACTGCCGGCCTTTTTTCCATTCAATTCAGCACCAAAAGACTGGGCACAATCTTCGATTACCTTCAGGCTATATTTTTTTGCAATATCAGATATTTTTCCCATATCAGCCATATGGCCAAAGAGATGAACAGGCAGAATCGCCTTTGTCTTTTCAGTTATTTTTTTCTCTAATTGAGCCACGTCTATAGTAAATGTGTCAGGGTCAACATCAACAAAAACAGGTTGAGCACCAGTATAGAGAATTGCCTCAGCAGTAGCAAAAAAAGTAAACGGTGTCGTAATGACCTCGTCTCCTTTGCCAATGCCAAGTGCATCAATTGACAGGTGAAGGGCGTCAGTGCCTGATGCAACACCAACCGCCTCCTGGACACCATGGTAGTCTGCTACCTTTTTTTCAAATTCAGAGACATTCGGACCAAGTATATACTGACTGCTCTCGAGTATCTTTGCCAGAACATCAAAAACCTCATCTTTTATCTCCTGAAATTGCTTCTTCAAATCAACCATAGGAATCATTGTCATCTCCTCAATTACTTAAAAATGAATTAAGGTCAAGTAAAAAGAATGTCTTCCTTAACCTTAACCTTAACCTCAACCTTAACCTATGTTTATCAATCCATTTATTTCCGATACTATTTTAAGCGCATTCCTTCCTTCAATGGCAGAGACCTTTGGCCTTTTCCTTTCCTTCACACATCTGATAAAATCTCTCAATTCTTCTTTCAGCGGTTCTTTATTCTCGGGTCTTATAGTATCAGACAATATTTCTTCCCCTCTTCTGAAATAGTGTCTTATCTCACAATTCTGATAATCAAGGAGCAAATAAGAATCTTTCTGAAAAACTTTAAGCCTTCTCTGTTTTTCGGGTGACAGACGGCTTGCGGTAAAAAGCGCAATGCATCCATTTTCAAACTCAATCCATGCTTTTGCGACATCAATTTTGTCAGTGAGAACTCTTGTCCCCACTGCCTTTATCTCTTTAACTGGCGAAGAGACAAAGCTTAGGACTATATCTACATCATGTATCATGAGATCGAGTGTGACATCAACATCAGTTCCTCTTCCAAGGAAGGGTGAGAGTCTTTCTGCCTCTATAAACCTCGGTTCTTTTACCATCTCTGAGGCAGCAAGCACAGCTGGATTATATCGTTCAAGATGACCTACTTGAATAATACATCCACTTTTTTCTGACTCAGTAATAAGTTCATCAGCTTCTTTGACACTCACTGTTATTGGCTTCTCTATAAGTATATCTTTTCCTGCTCTGATGCAATCGAGGGCAATACTATAGTGGGTTGTTGTAGGAGTTACTATACTCAGTGCGTCAACCTTGTTAAAAATATCTCTGTAGTCATAATACGCCTCACATCCATATTTCGCTGCAAATGAGTCAGCACGCTTTTCAACAGCATCAACAACAGCCACAAGCTCTGTGTTTTCAAGTTCAGAATAAATTCTTACATGATGCTGGCCTAAATAGCCAAT
>VGWZ01000052.1 GCA_016873595.1 Nitrospira sp. | reverse complement strand
ATCACCCAATAAGTGTCATTCTCTGGCTTGACCAGAGAATCCAGGGTTTCCCGTGAAAACGGGAATCCAGTTCCTTATATATAGTTCCCCGCTTTCGCGGGGACGGCGTCTGGATTCCCCGATCAAGTCGGGGAATGACAAAGTATTAGAATCGCTCAATTTAGGTCTTATTATCTTTACATCACCAAGTCCTTTGAATTCAAGAAACTTTTCGAGCGGCTGATTAGCCATGCCTTTGAATGAGCCAATATTTTCTCTGCTGATTTTCCCTTCGTACCTGTAGAAATTAGAATTGATAAGAGTTCTGCGTCTGTTAAGGATTTTGCGCCAAGTTCCCTTAACTTACCGCCTGGGTGAGTCCACTTCTTAATTCTTATTCTCCTTCTGAGTAATCAGATAGCCTGCAAGTTACAGGGAACTATTAAGTTAAATCTTCCTCCCTATAGAAAATGCCTGTCCGAGATATTCGCCGACCTTATGATAGGTTCTAATTTCAGGAGAAAAGAGAAATGGTTTTATTTTTTCAATATCTGGAAGCCCTTTTTCTTCAAGCATGACCTCATCAACTTTGACATCAAGAATCTCGCCAATGAATTGCGTGTGTAACCCAATTTCTATGGTGTGTGTTACTTTACACTCTAACACTACGGGGAATTCCTGCACATAAGGAGCATCCACAAGTTCGCTCTTGACCGGAGTAAGTCCAGTTGCAGAAAATTTGTCCACATCTTTCCCTGACGTTATGCCAAAATAATCAGCTTCCCTGACATACTTCTCAGAAGGAATATTCACCGTGAAAGCTTTCCGCTCCATGATATTCCCGTATGTATATGTCGCCTTCCGCAGAGAAATTGCAACACTTGGTGGTTTGGAACAGCAGATCCCTACCCATGCGGCAGTCATCACATTTGGTTTACTATCTTTATCATACGACCCTATAACCCAGACTGGCGTAGGGCACACAAGAGTTCTTGCTCCTAAAGATTTTTTCACGATGTCCTCCTTATGTGTTGAAACTTAAAATGTTATAAATAAAGCAGTCCCATCCCTCTGCCAGGATGGTAAGCCTTTTTTATTGCTTTAATTACAAAGTCCTTTGCTCTTCTAACAGATTCAAGAGTACTATATCTATTGGCAAGAAATGCGGTAACAGCAGCAGAAAATGCACATCCAGTGCCATGATATTCACCTTTTATTTTTTCAACTTCAAAAGGATGAAACTCTCCATCATAATAGAGATCCTGTGCTATTTCTTCGAGATGCCCACCTGTAATGACCACTGCTTCAGGTCCCATATCTTTCAATACTTTAGCAGCATTTTCCATACTTTTTTTATCTTTAATCATAATGCCTGTCAGCATTGATGCTTCATGGATATTCGGGGTAATGAGCTTAGATAAAGGGAAGAGTTTTTCCCTTAATGCCTCTAATGTCCCATCTTCAACAAGACTTGTGCCAGATGAAGATACTGTCACAGGATCAACAACAAGATTACTCAATGAATATTCTCTTAAGATCTTAGAAATAATCTCAACAGCCCATCTGCTATAAAGCATCCCTGTCTTTACTGCATCAGGTCTGATATCGGATAAAAGTATATGGAGCTGTTTCTCGAAGAAACTCTTATCTACAGGAAGGACTGAATAAACACCTTCTGTATTCTGTGCAGTAATTGCAGAAACTACAGAGAGCCCGTGCACATCAAGGGATCTAAAGACCTTTAAGTCTGCCTGTAGCCCTGCACCGCCTGTTGGGTCAGAACCAGCTATAGAAAGGGCTATTTTCATTTCCTATTTTCTTTTTTCCTCAGTGCCTTCTCCACTATCTTTATTGCACAGAACTCCCCACACATGCTACAGACCTCTTGTTCTGTTGGCGGTACTTCTGAACGCCATTTTCGCACTCTCTCTGGATCAAAACTTAATACAATCTGCCCATTCCAGTCAAGGTTCTTCCTGCATTCAGCCATCTTCCTGTCACGCTCTATTGCACCGGGGATACCTTTTGCAATATCTGCTGCATGTGCAGCTATCTTTAATGCAATAAGACCTTCTTTTACATCGTCAACATTTGGAAGCCTGATATGTTCTGAGGGGGTAACATAACAGAGAAAATCCGCACCTGCAGCACCTGCAATGGCGCCGCCTATGGCTGCTGCTATATGGTCATACCCCATTGCAACGTCAGTCACCAGTGGACCAAGCACATAGAAAGGTGCACCTTTACAGATTTCTTTCTGGATTTTTATGTTCAATTCAACCTGGTTCAAAGGCACATGACCGGGACCTTCAATTATTGTCTGAACCCCTGATTCGAGAGATCTATCTCTTAATTCTCCGATTGTAAGCAGTTCTTCAATCTGGCTCCTGTCAGTTGCATCCTCAATGCATCCAGGACGCAGGGCATCTCCGAGGCTCAATGTCAAATCATATCTTTTTGCAATTTCAAGCAGCCTGTCATAATACTCATAGAGAGGATTCTCCCTGTCGTTGTAAATCATCCATTCGAGAAGGAATGAACCACCGCGGCTTACTATATCAAGAACTCTTCCTTCTTCTTTAAGCCTTTCAACAGCCTTCCTTGTGATGCCACAATGGACTGTAACAAAATCAACTCCATCTTTTGCATGTTCTTCTATTACCTCAAAAATACTATCAGTGGTCATCTTTGCTATTGTTCCATATACCTCTGCAGCTCTCACTGCAGCCTCGTATATGGGAACTGTGCCAATTGAGAGAGGAGACTTGCTTAAAAGAAGCCTTCTCAGATCTTTAATTGGACCTCCTGTCGAAAGATCCATAACCGCATCAGCGCCATATTTGACAAGCACCTTAAGTTTCTCTATTTCATCGTCAAAAGAAACCCTGTCTTTTGATGTTCCTATATTTGCATTTACCTTTGTTCTCAGGCCTTTTCCAATTCCAATTGGTTTTATAGTGTGATATATATTTTTGGGGATTACTGTGACGCCTTTTGCAATATCAACGGCGAGAATTTCAGGTGATATGCCTTCAGAAAGGGCAACCTCCTTCACTTCGTCATTAATAATTCCCTCTTTTGCATATTCTATTTTTGTCATTTCACCCACCAATTTCAAAATATTTTCTTGCTTTGAAGGGCAGATGTGCTGATAAAAGCTTTTCCAGCAACACCTTATTGTCCTTTAGACTGGCCAGCCAGCCTTTCTTTAAAATACACTTAAAGCTATGTCTGCATTCATGTGTACCACAATAAAATATTGTTGCTTTGAAAAGGTTTTTCAGTATGTCTGCCCTTCATTTTGGTTTAGTAACCTCAAAAAATCCTCCGTTGTTTTTCTAATATCCTTTGATGCGAGAATAGCAGAAATCAATGCAATGCCATTAGCTCCGGCATCCATTACTTCTTTCACCTTATCCAATTTTATTCCTCCAATGCCGAACACCGGTATCGATATTGCGGACTTCACTCTTCTTAGTGTATCAACACCGATAGGCTTACCATATTTGAGTTTAGAAGGAGTCTTATAAATAGGGCCAATGGTTATAAAATCTGCACCATCTCTCTCTGCCTCAAGAGCCTCCTCAAGACTATGCGTTGACACACCAATCCGGAGTTTTTCCTGAACAATTTTTCTTACTGCATGAGCAGGGATGCCTTTCTGACCGATATGGACACCATCTGCACCAATAGCAAGTGCGATATCAATTCTGTCATTGATAAAAAGTTTTGCGTGATATTTTTTTGTCAATTCTCTCATTTTATATGCCAATCCAAGAAGCTCCCTCGTATTGAGATCCTTTTCCCGAAGCTGTACTGCCTTTACCCCACCCTTTAAGGCAGCTTCAATTGCATTTATGAATGAGTTTTTATCAGTGTAAATTTTTCTATCTGTTATTAAATAAAGTCTGAAGTTTATTAATTGTTTACTCATTACTATTTAGTGTCTGTCCATAAATTACGGTTTTCTGTCATTCCTGCGAAAGCAGGAATCCAGAACCCATTGAATTTACTGGATTCCCGTTTGCACGGGAATGACAAACAGACAGTTTATAAACAGACTCTATTTATTCACTATTTACTGTCTTATAACATTCCTTCTATCGGACTGCTCGCAGTTGCATAAAGCTTTTTAGGAATCCTTCCAGCCTTATATGCCAACCTCCCAGCAATAACCGCGTGTTTCATTGCCTCAGCCATTGCAATCGGGTCTTTTGCACCGGCTATGCCTGTGTTTATAAGCACTGCATCACAACCAAGCTCCATTGCTATAGTTGCATCAGATGCGGTTCCCACACCTGCATCAACAATAACCGGTAGAGCTACTGATTCAAGTATTATCTTTATGTTGTATGGATTTCTGATTCCAAGACCAGAACCAATAGGTGCACCAAGAGGCATCACCGCAGCAGCACCTGCATCCACAAGCCTCTTTGCTATTATAGGGTCATCATTTGTATAGGGAAGGACGATAAAACCTTCCTTTGCGAGTATCTCAGTTGCCTTCAGTAATCCACATACATCAGGAAAAAGAGTTTTTTCGTCCCCGATTACCTCAAGCTTTATAAGGTCTGAAATGCCAGCCTCCCTGGCAAGCCTTGCATATCTCAAGGCGTCTTCTACTGTATAGCAACCAGCTGTATTAGGGAGGATTTTATATTTCTTCGGGTCAATGTAGTCAAGAAGGTTCTCAGACTTCCTGTCTATGATATTCACCCTTCTGACTGCAACCGTTACCACATCTGCTCCTGAAGCCTCAACAGCCTTTCTCGTCTCTTCAAAATCCCTATATTTACCTGTGCCTACCCAGAGCCTTGACTGAAATTCTATGCCTTTAATTATCAGTTTATCATCCATAAAATCTCCTCTTTATCTGAATTTTTTTGTATGCTTCACAAAAATAATTGTAACCATTAAACAAATGAGAAGGAGATTGTCATAAAAGCGGTTTTGAATTCTGTCGAAGACAGAATTCACCTCGGAGTTCCCCGACATATGTCGGGGGACGAGAATGAGCGATATGGCGATCTCCTTCTCATTTATATCCACCTATATCCACCTCCAATAAAATTCACTATCTCAACTCTATCTCCCTCGTTGAGTTTAAAGGTTGAATAGTCAGACTTTTTTACTATTGATACGTTTATCTCTACTGCAACCCGCTGTGGTTCTATCTGGAGTTCTTTCAGTAAATCCTGAAGAGTCTCCACATTTAATACTTCTAACTTTTCTCCATTAACTATCAGTCTCATAAAAACAAAAAAACCGCATCCCTGAAGGATACGGTCTATCTTCCCTTCCCTACGCCGGTATTACCCGTATCAGGTTCGAGGGGTCGACGTTTAGTCATCTCAGGCTTTAAGCCTCCCCCAGGGTTAATTTAAGTATAGATTAGGGGCTAAAGGAATGTCAACTTAACCTATTTATCTTATGTGCTAAGCACCCAGCCCCGAAACCATTATCTATATTCATCACTGCAATTCCTGGTACACAGGAATTAAGCATTGCAAAGAGTGCTGTGAGGCCGCCGAGGCTCGTGCCATAACCGACCGAAGTAGGAACTGCAATAATCGGTTTGTCTGTAAGACCGCCCACGACTGAAGGCAGGGCACCTTCCATCCCTGCAACAACTACGATTACCTTTGCAGAATTAATGGAATCTTTGTTATCCATAAGCCTGTGAATTCCTGCAACACCCACATCATATACACTCTCAACCATACTTCCAAGAAATGATGCGGTTACTGCTGCTTCTTCTGCAACCGGTATGTCAGATGTTCCAGCAGAAAGTACAAGGACATGACCTTTTTTCTCTTTCTCTTCCCCTGCTGATAGTGAGCCTGATAACGGGTAAAAGACAGCTTTTTTGATTTTTAGGCGATCATATATCTCTTGTGATGCCTTAGTAATTAACAGCTTCTTGCTTTTCTTGTACATAGATCGAGCTATGCGAATCACATCTTCTCCTTTTTTACCTCCAGCAAATATCACTTCAGGAATTCCCTGTCTGATATGCCTGTGGTGGTCAATCTTTGCAAAGGAGAGATCTTCATAAGGGAGATGTCGTAATTTATTAAGTGCAGTATTGACGTCAAGCTTTCCTGATTTTAAAGATTGGAGAATCTTTTCTATTTTTGATTTATCCATCTCTGTACTCTCTTCATCACTTTTACACTGTCATTGCGAGGAATCCCGATGAAAATCGGGAGACAAAGCAATCTCAAAACGAGATTCCTCTCCCGAATGCTTTCGGGATCGGAATGACAGGACTAGTAAAGTTATTCCTGTGCTATCCATAAAACTCGGATTTTAATGAACGGCTCAGCAAATCTTTAACCGCAAGAACAGGGTCTTTATTTTCATAGATAACTTTGTAAACCTGTTCTACAATAGGCATCTCAATGTCGTATTTAAGAGATAATTGATAGGCAGATTCAGCGGTCTCGACTCCTTCTGCAACACTTCTTGTTTGACTTAAAATATCTTTCAGTTTCATCCCCTGTCCCAGTTTAATTCCGACAGTATAATTCCTCGATAGAGAACTTGTACATGAAAGAACCAGGTCACCCAGTCCACTAAGCCCTGTAAATGTCTTCTCTTTTGCACCCATTGCAACCCCGAGCCTTGACATCTCGACAAGCCCTCTTGTGATGAGCGAAGCCATTGCATTATGACCGAGACTAAGGCTATCAGAGATCCCGGATGCAATTGATATAACATTTTTTAAGGCTCCTCCGATCTCCACGCCGAGTATATCATCATGTCTATACACCCTGAAGCTCCCGTTATTAAATACTTCCTGAAGGATGAACCCTGTGTTCTTATCTTCTGTTGCAAGGGTCACCGCAGTAGGTATTTTTTTAATCACCTCTTTTGCAAAACTTGGACCCGAAAGCACTGCAATCTCATGCCCGGTCAATTCTTTTAATACTTTTGAGATCGTGAGAAGTGTTCCTCTTTCTATACCCTTTGATGCACTGACGATTATTGCTTCATCAGATACGTGAGGCAGGGCTTCTTTGAATACAGACCTTGTAAACTGAGCAGGAACAACATTCAGTATATAACGTGCCTTTTTTACAACCTCATCAATCTGATACGAGGCTCTTATGTTTTCAGGAAGCTTGATGCCAGGAAGATAGACGCTATTTACTCCTGTTTTCTCTATTTCTTCTGCAAGGTTTTTTTCGTATACCCAGAGTGATACATCATAGCCTTTATCTGCGAGAAGACACGCAAGAGTCGTTCCCCAGCTCCCTGCACCAATGACCGCAATATAGCTCATTTTTTCACCTTCACTACGATATATAATACATGATACACGATATATGATACATGATGTCAAAATTATACACGATTCATGATATGCACTTCATCCTGTATCCTGAATCTTGCATCCTGCATTTTTATTTCTTTTGCTGTTTCTCTATCTTCGCCCATTCATCACGTAATGTCACTGTTCGATTAAAAACTAATTTTTTATCAGAAGAATCAATCGAATCAACGCAGAAATAGCCCAGTCTCTCAAACTGGTAGATACTCCCTTTTGTTGCACTTGCCAGACCTGGCTCGACATAACATGATGTCAATGTCACCAGTGAGTTCAGGTTTAAGTTTGATTTAAAGTCAGCTCCATATTCCACATCATCTGGATCTGCCTTTATAAAAAGATGGTCGTAGAGGCGTACTTCTGCCGGGAGTGCATGGTGAGCAGATACCCAGTGAAGTGTTGCTTTGACCTTCCGTCCGTCCGGCGCATCGCCTCCTCGGGTTGACGAATCATAGGTACAATGTATTTCGACAACCTCACCTGTCTTTTCATCCTTGACCACACCTACACATTTAATAAAATATGCGTACCGTAAACGTACCTCGCGACCAGGGGCAAGACGAAAAAACTTTGGAGGTGGGTCTTCACGAAAATCCTCCTGCTCTATGTAAAGCACACGTGAAAAAGGAACCCTTCGTGACCCCATATCTAAATCTTCAGGATTATTCACCGCTTCCATTTCTTCCACCTTGTCCTCTGGATAGTTGTCTATAACCACACGAAGTGGACGCAATACAGCCATAACACGTGGAGCGCATTTATTTAAATCTTCACGGAGACAGTGCTCAAGCAGTGCGATATCAACTATACTCTCTCTTTTAGCTACTCCTATACGATCACAAAAGTCACGGATTGACTCTGGTGTGTAGCCACGTCTCCGCAAACCTGAGAGCGTAGGCATCCGTGGGTCATCCCATCCGGTGACATTCCCCTCTTGTACCAATTGCAACAGCTTTCTTTTACTTAACACAGTATTGCTGAGATTCAGGCGGGCAAATTCGATCTGCCGTGGATGATAGATACCCAATTCATCAAGAAACCAGTCATACAGGGGACGGTGATCTTCAAATTCCAGTGTACAAATCGAATGTGTAATTTTTTCGATGGAATCTGAAATAGGATGGGCAAAGTCGTACATTGGATAAATGCACCACTTATTGCCTGTCCTGTGATGTTCTGCCCGAAGAATTCGGTAGATAACAGGATCTCGCATATTTAAGTTTCCAGATGCCATATCAATTTTTACACGAAGTGTGCGGCAGCCGTCCTCGAACTCGCCTGCCCTCATGCGCTCGAACAGGTCAAGGTTCTCTTCAACCGAACGATTGCGATAGGGACTTTCCCTGCCGGGCTCAGTTAGGGTACCGCGGTACTCTTTAACTTCCTGTGGACTCAGGTCACAGACATAGGCCTTGCCTTTTTTTATTAACTGAACAGCACACTGATATAACTCCTCAAAATAGTCAGATGCGTAGTACAGCCGATCACCCCAATCAAAACCAAGCCACCGAACATCATCTTTAATTGATTCAACATATTCAACTTCCTCTTTGCTCGGATTGGTATCATCGAACCGCACATTACAAAGTCCACCGAATTCTGCAGCGATGCCGAAATTGAGGCATATGGATTTGGCATGCCCGATATGGAGATAACCGTTTGGCTCAGGTGGAAAACGGGTATGGACCCAACCGTCATTTTTGTTTGCTTCCAGGTCCGCTGCAATGATATCACGGATGAAGTCAGAGGACGTAGAATCAGTCTTGGCCATATTTTATAACCCCTTTTAATATGCTCTCAATTCAGGAATTTCCTATTGTCTCTATTGCTTTTTCTAATCTTTTTAACGTCTTTTCCTTCCCCACAATCTCAAGTACTTCAAATATGCCGGGACTTTCTGTGCCGCCTGTGAGTGCAACGCGAACTGGCTGAGCAAGATTGCCGAGTTTCACGTTGTGTTTTTCAATAATCGTCCTGAATACTTTCTCAATTTCTTCTACTGAAAATTCACGAATATCCGTCAGCTTATCTTTCAGTTCAATCAATAAGTCACGACTCTTCTCATTGAGGAACTTTGACTTTGCTTTTTCATTATATTCTACATCTTCTGCAATATAATACCGCAGCAAATGTGCAAGCTCTATTAATGTCTTTGAACGTTCTTTCAATGAAGTGATCGCCTTTGAAAGCCATTCTTTGTTAAGGCTCTGACCTTCTTCAATAATGCCCTGTTTTATGAGAAATGGTATGACAAGCTCTGCAAGTTTTTCTGATGCTGATTTTATTATATAGTGACTGTTGAGCCATAAAAGTTTCTCAGGGTTAAAAACAGCAGCAGATTTCCCAATATTTTCAAAAGAAAAATACTGGATCAATTCATCCCGTGTGAAGACCTCCTGATCTCCATGCGACCACCCGAGGCGAACAAGATAATTCACGAGAGCATCAGGAAGAAAGCCCATTTCCTTGTATGCTGTCACGGATGTTGCACCGTGTCGCTTACTCAGCCTTGTTTTATCAGCACCCAAAATCATCGGCAAATGTGCGAATAACGGTATTTCATAACCAAGTGCTGCATAGATATGAATCTGTTTCGGCGTATTGTTAAGGTGATCATCACCTCTTATCACATGAGTAATATTCATATCCACATCATCAACAACCACAGTGAAATTATAGGTTGGGGTTCCATCAGATCTTATAATGATAAGATCATCGAGCTGCACATTTTCAAAAACAATCCTCCCTCGAATTAAATCGTGAACAACCGTTTCACCTTCCTGCGGCATTTTAAAACGAATTGCAGCATTCTTCCCTTGAATCCTTGAATCCTTGAACTCTTGAACACTTTCTCTATTTCTACACCGTCCATCATATTTTAGTGGTTTCCCTTGTGCCAGTGCCTCCTGCCTTCTCTGTTCAAGTTTTTCAGGTGAACAATAGCAGTAGTATGCCTTGCCTTCAGCAAAAAGTTTATCAGCATAGCTCTTATACACATCAAATCTATCAGTCTGCCTGTAAGGGCCTTCATCCCAATCGAGACCAAGCCACTTCATGCCTTCAATAATGGCATTGATATATTCCTCTGTTGAGCGTGTCCTGTCAGTGTCTTCAATTCTTAGAATAAACGTTCCTTTGTGATGTCGTGCATAAAGCCAATTATAAAGAGCAGTTCTCGCTCCGCCTATATGCAGTTGTCCAGTGGGACTCGGTGCAAACCTTACTCTAACTTGCTCATCTCCACGAGTCATTTGCTAAAAAACAACCTCCATGTTTTCATACAATTCGCAACTATAACAGATTTCACTTACAGGTGCAATACTTCGAATTGCGTCATCTAAAATGTAACCATATGGATATATGTTGCGACATTTATAATGTAACCCAAGCAATTCAGGCTAAAAGGGCTGAAACAGGAGGGTTACACGATGAGCAAGAAATCTATAAAAGA
>VGWZ01000051.1 GCA_016873595.1 Nitrospira sp. | reverse complement strand
TCCGGAGATAACATATCCAAAGTAGAGGAGACATGCAACAAGAAGTATTTTCTCCACCACCCTGTAACCACCCCTTGTAACGAGAATCCATATGGACACAGCGCCTATCGGTACCATTATATATTTGCTCAGACCAATGATTTCCATACTCGCTGCCCAACCTGCAAAATTACCAACGGTTGTTCCGAAATTTGCAATGATAAGAACCACCATCATAAAAAATGTTGACCTTATACCGTAATTTTCCCTTATAAGGTCCGAAAGGCCCTTGCCTGTTATAACACCCATTCTTCCTACCATTTCTTGTATCACTACAAGGGCGATGGTAGTTGGTATAAGTGTCCACAAGAGGGAATAACCGTAATGGGCGCCTGCTACAGAATAGGTTGTGATACCGGTTGCATCGTTATCAATATTTGCGGTTATAATCCCTGGCCCCATTATAGCGAGGAATAAGGCAATCTTTTTCCAGAGGCTCATACCTTTCTCCTTTTACGCTTTGCTGCGGGTGGCAGAATCCTGTCTATAACATCATCTATAGTAACGATACCGAGTATAAATCCTTCTGTGTCAATAACTGGAATAGCAACAAGGTTATACTTTGATATGATTTCGGCAACCTCAGCTTCATCAGTATCCGGAGTAACCATTTTGAGTTTAGTCTCCATAATGTCTGAGAGTTTTGCATCCAGGGGTGCAAGAAGCAACTCCCTCAAAGAGACAACGCCAAGAAGTTTTTCATCGATATCTACAATATAGAGATAATAAACTGTCTCTACTTCCTCTGCATCTTTTCTGAATTTCTCTATTGCCTCCCTAACCGTAATTTCTGGCGGGTATGCTATAAATTCATTTGTCATTACTCCTCCTGCGGTATCTTCTTCGTGACTCATGAGCTCCTGAATATCTTCAGCTTCTTCCTTTTCAATACTCTCAAGTATCTCCTTCGCCTTATTTACAGGAAGGTCACTCAGGACATCAGCAGCCTCGTCAGGAGGCATCTCCTCAATGATATCAGCAGCCTTATCTGCATCCATTCCGGTTATAATTGCTGCCTGGACATCGGGCTGCAGTTCTGAAAGGGCTTCAGCAGCAGTTTCGACGTCGAGCCCTTTGAAAAATGATGCACCTTCTTTATGTGAGACCTGACTTATTATCTCTGCTATGTCTGCAGGATGTAATTCTGAAACCATCTGTCTCGGAACAGTCAGTGATATTGTTGTCAGTTTAGGTTCGAGTGGCTGTATATAATTCCAGCTTATGAGATTATAGGGGAGGTGTCTTTTAAACAGCTTCATTAGGTCTTCGCCCCCTCTTTCAAAACCGAGCCTCCGCAAAATCCCTCTCATCCCTACGTCAACAGCAATAAGAACGGCCTCTGTATTATAGCCTTCGAGTTTTACATCATTTACCCTGACAACCTTTGCACCATTTGCATCAACGATCTGCTTATCGAGAATATCCCTTACTAACAGGAGGTCTTCTTCATTAAATTCATAGGGCTGGAGCACTTCGCTGTAAACATTTGCAGAGATTATTCTCTTATTAAATATGTTCAGGTCTGACCAGGGGAGTCTTAACATTCCCTTTTTCCATTCGATAATCAGGGCCGACACTTTTGGAAGTGGTTCGCCCTTTATAACCACCACGTCTTTTACCCTTCCAAGCTCCTCGCCTTTAGGGTCAAGAACAGGCTTTTTCAGTATTTCACTTACAAAGAGTTCACCAAAAAAAGGCATCCCCTGTCTCCATATTCTCTACTTTTTTGGAAATGAATGAATGATTAAAAGTATAGCTCACTGGTTTTTATTTCGGCAACATGAAATTAACACCTTGCAAGTTTAATTGAACAAACAAAAAAGGGGGTCATGCTCGCGCATGACCCCCTTACTATTTTTTAATGAATTATCTCATAGTTCTTTTTTCTGCTATCTGAGTTCTTATCGTTGCCCTTTCAAGAGACGATTCTGCCCTGGCAAAATCTATTTCCTCTGCTTTTTTGAGCCTTTCTTCAGCCCGCTTCATTGCAGCCTTAGCCCTTTCCACATCAATGTCTTCAGCTTTTTCTGCGCTATCTGCCAGAACGACAGCCTTATCAGGCACTATCTCAGCAAATCCTCTATTAATAAAAACATACCCCGTTTCATTACCCTTCTTATAGGAGAGCATCCCTATTTTTAGACCTGTAAGAAAAGGTGCATGCCCGGGTAATACCCCGAAATCACCCTCGCTTCCGGAAGCTGCAAATTCATCCACATCATCTTCAAAAATAAGACCATATGGTGAAACGATTTGAAGTCTTAATTTATTCTCCACGCTTCTTTTTCTCCCGTTTTATTATTAACTTTTCACTTTTAACTTTTAACTTTGAACTTATTATACTTGCCTGCTCCAGCCGAGCTTTGTAGCCTTTTCTTCGGCCTCCTCTATCGGACCAACCATATAGAATGCCTGCTCAGGCATATCATCGTATTTTCCTTCTAATATCGCCTTAAAGCCCTTTATCGTATCTTCGATCTTGACATATTTGCCAGGACTTCCTGTAAATGTTTCTGCAACATGGAATGGCTGGCTCAAGAATCTCTGGAGTTTTCTTGCCCTTGCAACGACAAGCTTATCATCCTCTGAGAGTTCCTCTATACCTAGGATTGCGATGATGTCCTGAAGCTCTTTATATCTCTGAAGTGTAGACTGAACTCCTCTTGCAACAGAATAGTGTTCCTCTCCGAGGATCTTCGGATCGAGGAGCCTCGAGAAGGAATCAAGAGGGTCAACACCAGGATAGATACCGAGCTCAACAATCTGTCTTGAAAGAACGACGGTACCATCCAGATGCGTAAATGTTGCCACAATAGCAGGGTCTGTAAGGTCATCAGCAGGGACGTATATAGCCTGCATTGCTGTAATGGAACCTTTATTGGTGGTTGTAATCCTTTCCTGGAGAGTGCCCATATCTGTTCCTAATGTTGGCTGATAGCCAACTGCTGAGGGCATCCTTCCAAGAAGAGCCGAGACCTCTGCTCCTGCAAGGGTGTATCTGAAGATGTTGTCTATGAAAATAAGGACATCCTGACCCTGATCCCTGAAGGATTCTGCTACGGTAAGGGCGCTCAGACCAACCCTTGCTCTTATTCCAGGCGTTTCATTCATCTGACCAAAGATAAGTGCAACGTTTGGAAGGACGCCTGAATGCTTCATTTCAAGATAAAGGTCATTGCCTTCCCTCGACCTTTCACCAACACCTGCAAAGACAGAGACACCGCCATGTTTCATCGCTATATTATGGATCATCTCCATAATAACAACGGTCTTACCAACACCTGCACCTCCAAACATCCCCATCTTTCCGCCCTTAACAAAGGGGACGATGAGGTCAAAGACCTTAACACCTGTCTCAAACTGCTCTGCTGTTGCTACCTGCTCTGTAAACTCAGGTGTGGGTCTGTGGATAGGCCACCACTCAGCTCCCTCTATCGGGCCAAGCTCATCAATAGGCTCACCCAGGACATTAATTAACCTTCCGAGGGCAGGTTTACCAACAGGTACTGTTATTGGCTTACCTGTATCCACTACCTTCATACCTCTCACAAGGCCATCTGTCGCGCCCATTGCAAGGGTTCTCACTTTATTCTCACCCAGATGGGCAACTGTCTCGAGTGTGAGGTGGGTTTCTGGAATCCCTTTTGAAGGGTCTCCTGGCTCATCTATCCTCAGTGCATCAAGGATATCAGGTAACTCCTTTTCGAACTCAACATCAACTACGACACTAATTACCTGTGAAAGCTTTCCTATATTCATATCAATAACCCCCTGTATTTATTGTTTGTACACTTCATTTCTTGTCCTCTATTACTTCACTTTCAGAGCTTCAACACCACCGACGATATCCATCAGATCTTTTGTGATACTTGCCTGTCTCACCTTATTCGCAAGAAGTGTTACCCTTTGAATAAGTTCCTCACAGTTTTTCGCTGCATTTTCCATAGCAGTCATCCTTGCAGCTTCTTCAGCAGCACTTGACTCAAGGAGTGCCCTGTAAACTTGTATCTCTATATGTTTTGGTAAGAGCATTTCAAAGAGCAGCTCAACAGGAGGTTCATAGATAAAATCACCAGTTATTGGACCTACCTCAGACTCACCCTCTCCTGGCTCTAATTTACCAAAGGGAAGAAGCCTCACAATAGAAATCTTCTGGAGAGCTAACGATTTGAATTCATTGTATACAAGAACAACCTCATCTACAGCTTCACTGACGTAATTTGTTATCAGTTCACTTGCGATCTCTTGAGCATTCGCATAGGTTATCCTTCCAGAGAGCCCGATCCAGATCTTCCTTGCCGGTAGGTTTCTCCTTCGGAAGTAATCACGGGCTTTTCTGCCTACAACACTGAGGCTTATTTCAAGGCCCTCTTTTTTCAGAGACTCAATATAATTCGCTGCAGCCCTCAGGATATTCGTATTAAAGGCTCCGCAGAGACCTCTATCACTGGTTATCACAAGAACTTCTACAGTCTTCCTCCCCCTCACTGCGAGAAGCGGGTGGATGTGCCTTCCTACAACACCTGCAAGGTCAGAAAGGACTGAGCTCATGCTTATAGCATAGGGCCTGAAATTCAGCATTCGGTCCTGGACCCTCCTCAGCTTTGCAGCAGCCACCATCTTCATCGCCTTCGTGATCTTCTTAGTGCTCTGGATTGACTTTATTTTTTTCCTTAAATCCCTTAAAGTCGGCATTTAATATCCCCTGTCTTACTATTATTATTATGGTTGAAATGTCTTTTTAAAGGTTGTAACCGCCTCGGTAATCTTATTTCTCATGTCATCATCTATTGTCTTCTTTGCCATTATCTCTTTCTTGAGATCTTGCTTCTCTGCTCTTATATATCTAAGGAACCCTTCCTCAAAGGCTTTAATCGCCTCAATAGGAACATCATCGAGGAAGCCCTGTGTCCCTGCAAAGATGAGCATTATCTGTTCATCCGCAGGCATGGGCACACACTCGTCCTGCTTCAGGAGTTCAACCATCCTTATCCCTCTCTCGAGCTGTAACCGGGTTGCCTTGTCGAGGTCAGAGGCAAATTGTGCAAATGCAGCAAGCTCTCTATACTGTGCAAGGTCGAGCCTGAGCATTCCGGCGATCTGTTTCATAGCCTTTATCTGGGCAGCGCCTCCAACACGGCTTACTGAAAGACCGACATTAATAGCCGGCCTGACACCACCGTAAAAGAGCTCTGACTCAAGGAATATCTGACCATCAGTAATGGATATAACATTTGTAGGTATATATCCGGATATGTCTCCAGCCTGGGTTTCAATTACTGGAATGGCTGTGAGTGAACCACCCCCCTCCTCATTCGATAACTTACATGCCCTCTCGAGGAGTCTTGAATGGAGGTAGAATACATCTCCTGGGTATGCCTCACGGGCTGGTGGACGCCTGAGGAGCAATGAGAGCTGCCTATAGGCATATGCCTGCTTGGTAAGATCATCATACCCGATAAAGGCATCCCTACCTTTGTCCCTGAAATACTCACCCATCGCACAGGCCACATAGGGAGCTATATACTGCATTGGAGCTGGCTCACTCGCTGTCGCAACAACGACTATTGTGTGTTCCATAGCTCCGTATTTCTCGAGAGTATTGACTAAACGCACGACAGCCGGTCTCCTCTGTCCCACTGAACAATAGATACAGATCACATCTCCGCCTTTTTGATTGATAATCGTATCTATCAGGATAGCGGTCTTTCCAATCTGCCGGTCACCTATGATGAGCTCTCTTTGCCCCCTTCCGATGGGAATCATAGCGTCTATTGCCTTGAGACCTGTCTGGAGCGGTGCACTAACAGGCTGTCTCTTTATGATTCCCGGTGCTACGACCTCCACCTTTCTCGTCTCTGTAGTATGAATAGGACCTTTTCCATCTATAGGCCTTCCGATAGCATCTACCACTCTACCTATCATCGCCTCGCCAACAGGAGTTACCATGATCTTACCCGTACGCTTTACGATGTCGCCTTCTTTCACAAGCTTGTCCTCACCGAAAAGAACGGCACCAACTGCGTCTTCCTCAAGGTTCAAGACCATACCAACGACATTATTTGGAAACTCAAGCAGCTCAGAAGACATAGCGTTATCAAGCCCATATATCTTAGCAACACCATCGCCGACATATGTGGTAACACCAATCTCACTCACATCAACTTTTTTCTCGAAATCTGTTATCTGCTTTCTTAAAAGCTCACTTATCTCTGCTGTCTTGATTTGTTCAATAGCCATAAAATCACTCCTTTATAAGCTCATCTCTTAAAAGCCTCAACTGGCCTTTTACACTGGTATCATACATGGTACTCCCAACCTTGATGAGAACCCCACCAAGGAGAGAGGGGTCAATCACATACTCTATGTCAACAGACTTGTCTATCAGTTTCTCCAGAGATGATCTGAGCCTGTTCTCATAATCCTTACCTACCTCAATCGGTGTCATAACCACTGCCCTTGTTCTTTTCTTCTTCTCAAGATAGAGACTTGTGGCTATCCTTATAATCTCTGAAAGTTGGATAATAAGCATAAGTTCAGACAGGTGCACAATAAATTTTACTATGTTATCAGAAAGCTTTAACGTTGCTGTGATCTGTTTTATAACTGCTTCTCTCTCCTCTAAGGAAAACTGCGGATTCGCAAGCAGATTTTTAAATTCTTTGTTTTTGACCATAAGATCATTTATCATTTGAAGCTCACGAAGAGCCTGAGGTGCATTTTCGATGCCGACGGTATCAAGTAATGCCTTCGCGTATCTCTTTGCCTCCTTCAGTCTTATCACTTACTTCCCCCTATCTTTACAATGGATTCTTCAAGCAGCTTCTCCTGTTCCTCTTTTGTTAACTTCTCTTTAAGCTTCTTCTCTGCAAGTTCAATAGCAATCTCAACTGCTTCTGCCTTAATCGCTTCTTTTGCATGCTTGAGTTCATACTCAATATTTACCTTTGCCTGCTCTAATATCTTTTCTCTGAGTTTGTCGCTCTGCTCTATAAGCCTTTTCTGCTCATCTTCGCCAATGGCGCTGGATGCCGAGAGAATCTTCTCTATCTCCATATCTTTTGTCCTAAGCCTTTCCTCTACCTCATGAAGTGCTTTCTGCGCAAGCTCTTTTGCCTCTTGCGCCTCTTTAAGGGTTTTCTCTATCAGTTCTGTTCTCTGTCTCAAAAATGCCATAAAAGGTTTTCTCGCAAAAATATAAACTAATGCGACTATTATTCCGAAATTAAAAATCTTCCAGAAGTAATCCTTCCACCAGGGAGTGTGAGCTTCTTCTGCGCCACCACTCACCGCAAATGCGATAGATACAAATGCAAAATTCAAAATACAAAATGTAAAAATAATGAATATTCTTTTAATTTGAAATTTGAAATTTGAAATTTGAAATTTTTTCATGCCTTTACCAACTTTCTTACAATTTCGTCAGAGAACTTATCTACCTCAGCCCTCAAGGCCTTCCTTGCCCTTTCTGCCTCAGCCCTGAGATCTACCTTGGCTTTTTCGAGTAATTCAGATGCTTCTGCATCAGCTTTTGCAACAACATCTCTCTGTTTCTGAAGACCATCAGCCCTGAATGTGTCAAATATTTCTTTTGCCTTGCTTCTCGCTTCAGAGAATGCTCTTTTTAAATTGGCAATACTCTCTTCTCTTCTATTTGACATCTCCTTCGCTGTATCAAGAGAGCCCTTAACAGTATCTTCTCGTTCTTTGAAGAGGTTTAAAAGAGGCTTGAAGAGGATTTTGTTTAAAATGAATATCAATATGAAGAAGTTTAAAACAAAAACAAAAAACGTCCAGTTAATATCTAGCATAATTGCACCTTCTCCTGGGGCAGTTTAAAAAAGCATTGAAAGCATATCACAGCATAAAAAAATTTGTCAAGAGATTTTATTAATAAAAAAAGTTTTTTTAATAAATTTTAATTTTAGGCACTTATTGATGGTGATGGGTACAGCTTCTTGTGTTACAATACGCTTGTGTTCTCAGAAAAACTCAAGATTTTAAAAGAAAACAGGCTATTCAGGGAAATAAAAGATCGAGAATCTCCACAGGGTCCGAGAATAAAATTTGCCGGTAAGGAGTATCTGAACTTCTCATCTAATAATTACCTTGGTCTTGCAACCCATCCTTATATAATCGATAAGGTAAAAAGATCTCTCGATGATTATGGTTATGGCTCTGCTGCTTCCAGACTTCTCAGTGGAGGAAGCACCCTCCACAAAGAGCTTGAAGACAAAATTGCACAATTTAAAAATACAGAGGCTGCCCTTATTTTCAGTTCAGGTTATGCTGCAAATACAGGAATTATACCTGCCATTACTGATGAGGATACAGCAATATTCAGCGATGAACTCAACCATGCAAGTATCATTGACGGATGCAGGATGAGTAAAGTAGATATACTGATATACAGACATAAGAACTTGTCTCATCTCGAAGAACTCATAAGAAAAAAGATTGCAAAGAGAAAAATAGTGATAACAGATACAATCTTCAGCATGGATGGAGATATTTCTCCTTTGAATGATATTTACGAAATATGTAAGAAAAATAATGCACTCCTCTATATAGATGACGCACATGGCACCGGCATACTTGGGAATGGCAAAGGCGCACTTTCACATTTTAATATTCATCCTGAGCAGTGGATTGTTCAGATGGGAACATTTTCTAAAGCCCTCGGCTCTTTTGGAGCATTTGTTGCAGGGAGTTCTGGTGTTGTTGAATGGATCTTGAATACTGCGAGAAGCTTTATATTTTCGACAGCCCTTCCCTCATGCGTTATCGCAGCATCTATAGCTGCATTGGAAATAATTGAAAAAGATTCTGACTTAATAAAGAAACTCTGGGCAAACAGGAATAAGGTGGTCAATAATATTAAAGATATCGGATATGACATCATGGGGAGTGAAACACCCATCATTCCTATAAGAACAGGGACTATAGAAAATACTCTGCATGTGTCACGACACCTCTATGAAAAAGGTATTTTTGCACCTGCTATACGGCCACCTACGGTGAAGGAACCAAGAATAAGGATTACAGTAACTGCCTCACATACTAATGAAGATATTGAAAGGCTCATTGAAGCACTCAGGGAAGTGAAAATATGATTATTGTCTTATTTCCACATTTACTTAACATTTATTCTTTATGCTGTCATTGCGAGGTCGCACGACCGAAGCAATCTCAAGACGAGATTCCTCGTCCTCCTTGGCGGACTCGGAATGACAAATAAGTTGCTTTGCTTTGAAATAGGACACTGGAGGATTTGTGCCAAAAGGTTTTTTCGTAACAGGCACTGATACAGGGGTCGGCAAAACAGTCATAACTGCAGCATTAATTAAGACTATCGGTCTTCTTGGTCTCAAAGTCTGTGGTATGAAACCTATAGAGACAGGATGCAAAATAGCAGTCAGCAGTCAGCAGTCAGCAGTCAGCAGTAAAGAAAAAACTTTGATTTCGTCTGACGGAACATTCTTAAAAAATATTTCAAATGTGAACGAATCCATCGATTTTATTACACCTGTTCGTTTTATGAATCCGTTAGCTCCTTTGCCTGCATCTGAGATAGAAGGAATTTCTGTTGACTTTAAAAAGATACAGAAGGCATACACAGAACTTTCAAAAAAATATGATGTTATAATCGTTGAAGGGATTGGTGGGCTGCTTGTCCCGATCACAAGAGATTATTCTGTCCTTGATCTTGCAAAAGACTTTGGACTGCCACTCCTAATAGTCTCGAGGCCAGGTCTTGGAACAATCAATCATACAATGCTGACAGTCAACTATGCAATTAAAGAGGGTCTTCTTGTTGCAGGGATAATCATTAATTATGGTCATCCACCTGAAGACACACTCGCTGAAGATACTAATCCAAAGGTAATAACACAGATCAGCCCTGTTCCAATTATAGGGATATTCCCTTACCTTGAGAATTTCGAAAGTGATACTATCGAAAAGGCAGTAAAAAACCTTGATAGTGAGATAATCAAAAAATATCTCTGAATCTATTATGATGCTTTGCATATAGCAGGTTATTACAGAGGGCTTATCTACGATACTCGTTCAGTCAAAGACTATTTAGAGTCTGTTTATAAATTGTCTTTACGTCATTCCCGTGAAAACGGGAATCCAGTTATTTCAATAGGTTCTGGATTCCTGCTTCTGCAGGAATGACAAAAACCTGAGTTTATGGACAGACACTATCTAAAAGTTGCAAAGGGGTTTATTGAGAAAATTAAGTGAGGGTAATTCACTAACTCTTCCCCCTCGCTGCAAGCCTTGCGACCTGAAGGACAACATTTTTAGAAGTGTTATTTTTGATTCTTCTGAAGTATTTAAGAAGTTTGCTTTCATCGGCAGGTAAATAGAGCGATGGTCTTTCTGAGACAATTGAGGTCTTACCATCCTCAAAGAAATACGATACAGGAACAGATAGCGCGTCTGCAATCGATTGAATATTTTCCACGTTGAGCCTGTTTGTTCCGTTTTCATATCTCTGGACTTGCTGATAAGTAACGCCTAATATTTCAGCCAGTCTTTCCTGAGAAATTCCAAGCTCCTTTCGTCTCCTTTTAATCTTTTCACCAATCTCCCTGCTCGTTTTGATCTTCCTTTTTTGCATGATGATTCATCATAACAACCCTCATACTCGACTTACTACAATGTTATAAATAGTAAAATATTTCTTGACTTATACAACGTAAAAGGTGTATTTTTAAAGGTGTATTTTTTAGGCGGTTAAAAAGATAAGTAATTTTAAATCTATAGCTTTATTCACAAAAATAGTAGGGGAAGAAAATGGGGGTAAATAACCTCTTGCATAAGTTTCTACAAAAATCT
>VGWZ01000050.1 GCA_016873595.1 Nitrospira sp. | reverse complement strand
CCCGTTAGTTTTGTAAGTCTCTCGCGTTTTTCTTTGATTGTTTCAATAGGCTGGCCGATGAGAAATCTTTTGATAGACATCTGTACCTCCAAAAGCCTACGGGGTTAGCTGTCGGGCTCGGGCTTGGAAGTGCCTTATTCCCGGGAATTTCCGGGAAATACGCCCCAAATACTGGGTCCCCCGCATCCCGATGCATCGGGATTTAGGCTACAATTGAACACTATACCCTTTAAAATATTTTGTCAAGTCTTTATACTTAAATAAAACTTTTCATCAGATGACTACCATTTATACTTTTTTAGATTGGCTTGTAAAAACTATTGGAACGATGGGTTATCCAGGTATTATGTTCTTAATGTTTATCGAGAGCACCTTTATCCCCCTCCCCTCCGAACTCGTGATTCCACCTGCAGGTTATCTCATTTCACAAAACCAGATGAGCTGGACAGGGGTAATACTGTCCGGCACAATCGGCAGTGTGTTAGGTGCACTTTTTAATTATGCGATCGCTGTGCATTTTGGCAGACCATTCATCCTTAAATATGGAAAATACTTTGGTATTACCGAGAAGCGTTTCATAAAAGGCGAGATATTTTTCCTCAAACACGGAAATATAAGTACATTTATAGGAAGGCTTATATTAGGTGTGAGACACTACATATCATTTCCTGCTGGTCTTGCCAGAATGAACCTTAAAAGATTTTGTTTTTATACTGCTTTTGGTGCGAGCATCTGGGTCTGGGTGCTTGCATATATCGGATATTTTGTTGGTAATAACAAAGAAAAGGTTATGGAAGTAAGTAAACAGTGGACTTTGTATATTATTGTTGGTTGTGTTTTGCTTGTAATTATCTACATTTTCTGGCATAGAAGAAGACAAAAACCTTTGGTATAATTGTCAATGCGTTTTATTGCAGATCTCCATATCCATTCACAGTATTCACGCGCGACGAGCCCAGATATGTCTGTAGAGAATCTCTGGAAATGGTCCCAGCTTAAAGGGATAGATGTCATCGGCACAGGTGATTTCACGCATCCTAAATGGTTTCTTGAACTAAAAGATAAACTTGAAGTAATAAGCAATAACTTATTTAAATTAAAAGATAAATATAGCAAGCATTCTATTCCGGAATCATGCAGGTCAGAAGTTTTTTTTATGCTCACAACAGAGATAAGCTGCATCTACAGCAAGAATGGAAGGGTTCGAAAGATTCATAATCTTGTCTTTATACCTGATTTTAATGTCGCTTCAAAAATCAATGCTGCGTTATCGAAGATTGGAAACCTTTCAGCTGATGGAAGACCTATACTCGGACTCGATGCAAAGAAGCTGTTGAAAATCATACGAGATATATCTGATGAAGCCATGCTTGTGCCTGCCCATGCATGGACACCACATTTTTCGATTTTTGGTTCAAGTTCAGGCTTTGATTCTTTTGAGGAATGTTTTGAGGAACTGACCCCTTATGTGTATTCTATCGAAACAGGTCTTTCATCAGACCCTCCTATGAACTGGCGACTTTCGCATCTCGACCATATTACCCTTATATCGAATTCGGATGCACATTCACCAGCAAAACTCGGACGTGAAGCAACTATTTTTGATACTGACATATCATATATGGCCATAATCAATGCAATTAAGAATAAAAGAGGGTTTTTAGGAACAATTGAATTTTTCCCCCAGGAGGGGAAATATCACTATGATGGACACAGGACATGCGGCATACGCCTTTCCCCTAAAGAAACAATAAAACATAATTATCTCTGCCCTGTGTGTGGGAAAAAAGTCACTATAGGTGTCATGCACAGGGTGGAAAAACTCGCCGATAGGGGAGATGGTTTCAAGTTAGAAGGTGCACCACCTTATTATTCTGTCATCCCCTTACCTGAAATCATTGCAGAGATATTAAAAGTTGGAGTTAACAGCAAGGCTGTCGAAAATGAATATTTTAAATTGATTGAGAAACTTGGCAATGAATTTAAGATACTTATAGACGCTTCTGTTGCAGATATCGGATCAGCAGGATCACCTATTCTGTCAAAGGCTATATCGAGAATGCGTGCAGGTAATGTTCATATTGAACCAGGTTTTGACGGGGAATATGGGAAGATAACAATTTTCGAAAAGACGGAGAAAACAGACATGAGAAATCAGGGAAAACTCTTCTGACACCTCATCGAGAGTACCTTGAATGTATCTATTTTAAACAATCATCCTTCCACACACAGTTCAATTGATCGCACACCCCTGCTACAGCGGTACCGAAACAGTCAAAGTTTCCTTCTGCACGCTGAATAGCTCGAATAATATTGTCCTTCTTCATATTGCCAACCTTCACACCTTTTTCTTTGGCAATATCCTTTATTTGTTTCATTGTCATAAATCCCTCCATTACTCCAATCATACTCTATCTATTTCACTATTTTCAAGCTTATGTCAACTGCAACAGCCGAGTGGGTAAGTGCACCAACCGAAATCAAATCAACACCTGTCTCAGCAATTTCCCTTACATTTTCGAGCCTGATATTACCAGATGCCTCGATTATAATTCTGCCTTTTGCAATCTTCACCGCTTCTCTCATGTCTTTAACTGTCATATTGTCTAACATCACGATATCTACACCTGCTTTTATTGCAACTTCAAGGTCATGAAGATTCTCTACCTCCACCTCAATTTTGACAAGATGATGACCGCTTTTTGCTATTCTTACGGCTTCTTTAATGCTCCCTACAGCCTCTATGTGGTTATCCTTTATTAGAATACCATCAAAAAGGCCAAATCTATGGTTGCTCCCCCCACCGATCCTGACCGCATACTTTTCCATAAACCTTTGGCACGGTGTTGTCTTACGTGTATCAAGAATCTTTGCCTTAAGGCCTTTTATGCTCTCTACATATAAACTGGTGAGAGTCGCAATCCCGGATAGTCTTTGCACTATATTGAGACTTACCCGCTCTCCTTCAAGAATAGCCCTGGTCTTTCCGAAAACCTCAGCAAATACTTCTCCTTTTCTGACCTTATCACCGTCACTATAAAACATCTTGAAACTCATAGAAGGATCTAAAATCCGGAAAACTTCTTTTGCAAAAGGAAGCCCGGCCAGTACAAAATTTCCTTTTGCAATATAGAGGGCTCTTGATTCACTCTCTTCAGGTATCAGAAGGGATGTGGTAATATCGCCATGGCCTATATCTTCTTCGATAGCACGATGAATGAGATCAATCACGCTCGGGGGTATCTCCATCTTACCTCCTTTTGAGTAATAAAGAAAGGAAGCCCAACGTCCCCCCTAACACCGCACCAAAAGCAAGGGCAGAACGCCAGTCAAGAAGGGTTGTGACATTTCCCTCGATTTTATGAGCTAAAACCAATAGTGATGAAGTATTTTCTGACTTTATATCCCTTGAAGCCATAATGCCCACAGCAGACCTATTCACCGTTGTCTGTTCTCTCGAAATAGTTATAGGGGAAAACGAAAAATTCATAGATACATTGTCGCCAGCAGTAATCGCACTTATACTCTGGTTGAGATTTATATCATTCCCCCTGAGTATGACAGAAGCACCCTGTGTCACGTCAGCCTTCTCAGCATCTATACTCAGTGCGCATACCTGCTGGAGTTCTATATGTCCCCCCTCAACAGCCCTTATGGAACTCTGTTTTATATTAATAAACTCACCTTCGATAAATTCAAAGTCACTTTTTTCATGCTCTCTTTCTTCTCTGTGCATCATTTCTCACCTCCTACCTCTTTAAGTTTTTCAATACTTTTCACAATTCTCTCCTTTTTTAATCTCATCTCCTCATATTTTACCTTTTCTTTCTCAATAACTTCTCTGGGTGCCCGCTGCAAAAAGTCCTCATTGACAAGTTTCTTGTTCAATAAAATGATTGTCCGCTCAACCTCTATCTCGTCTTTTTTTAGTCTTGCGACTTCTGCTTCAACATTCACTATTCCTTTAAGAAGTACATATATTTCCATGGAACTTTTCACAAAAGTTGCAGAGCCTCCGGGTTTTTTTACATTCATACCTATCTCTATTTCAGCAACATTTGCAAGCACTTTGATATAGTGCACGTTTTCATTCAATATCTTCTCTATTGTCTGAGAGTAAGTCCTTATGGATACATTCAGTTTCACAGATGGTGGGACGTTGAGTTCTCCCCGTATAGTCCTTATCCCTGTGATCGCATCCATCACATAGGACATTTCTTCTTCTGCTTTAAAGTCCCTTGGAAGATTTCTCGGGTAATCAGAAATCATAATACTCTCTGCAATTTTTTCATTTTCACTTTTCACATGGGGTATCTTCTGCCATATTTCTTCTGTCACATAGGGCATAAAGGGATGGAGCAACCTCAAGGATAAATCAAGAGTAGAGAGGAGGCATTGCATAGTGATGTTTTTAAAATTCTGATTCTGGAGTTCAGGTTTCGCCATCTCTATATACCAATCGCAGAACTCATGCCACATAAACTGGTATATACTGTTTGCAGCATCATTAAACCGATATTCCTCAAGTGCCCTATTCATATCATCTGCAGTAGCTGCAAGCCTGCTCACTATCCATCTTCGTGAAAGTAATGAGTGTGAAGTTGAAATTGGAGAATCCGGTTTGAAGTTTGGAGTATAAGATTCAGCATTCATGAGAATAAATCTTGTTGCATTCCAGAGCTTATTTACAAAATGTCTGTACCCTTCGACCCTGTCTTCTGAAAATTTTATATCGCGTCCCTGGGCAGCAAAAGCAGAAAGTGTAAATCTGAAGGCATCTGTTCCATATCTATCCATCATCGTGAGAGGATCAACGACATTGCCCCTTGATTTAGACATCTTCTGGCCTCGTATATCTCTCACAAGGGCATGTATGTAAACATGTCTGAAAGGTACATCACCCATAAATTTAAGTCCCATCATTATCATCCGTGCTACCCAGAAAAAGATGATATCAAAGCCTGTGACAAGAACACTCGTCGGATAAAAAGTCTTGAGGTCCATTGTCTCATCAGGCCAACCAAGTGTAGAAAAAGGCCAGAGCGCTGATGAAAACCATGTATCAAGAACATCTTCATCCTGAACTAACTCTTCTGAGCCACAATAAGGGCACACCTGTAGTACAGTTCTTGATATTATGACCCCATTTTGATTTTTACATGTTGAATTTTGCATTTTCTGACAGTACCATGCAGGTATCCTGTGTCCCCACCATATCTGACGGGATATGCACCAGTCTTTGATATTTTCCATCCAGGAAAAATACGTGTTCTCCCATGACTTCGGTATGATGACAATCCTTCCTTCTTCTACAGCCTTAATCGCATCCATTGCAAGTGGCTTCACCTTCACATACCACTGAAGGGTTAATAAAGGCTCGATAACAGTCTTGCACCTGTAGCAGTGTCCGATTGAATGTATGTACTTTTGTTCTCTTTCTATAAGACCTTTTTCCTTTAAATCTTTGAGGACAAGTTTCCTGCACTCATATCTGTCCATCCCAGCATATCTTGCTCCTGCATTCTCTGTCATGCGACCATTCTTATCTATTACCGTTATGAACTCTAAGTCCTGGCTCTGTTTTTTTGCAATAGCCTCATCATTAAAATCATGTGCTGGGGTAATTTTCACTGCACCTGTTCCGAATGAAGGATCAACAGCAGGATCTGCTATAATCGGGATTTCCTTTTGCGTGAGAGGCAAATACACAGTTTTTCCTATAAAACTTTTGTACCGATCATCATCAGGGTTTACTGCCACTGCAGTATCGCCGAGCATGGTCTCCGGCCTCGTCGTTGCTACGGTGATATACCCCCCCTCTATCCCCCCCTTACTAAGGGGGGGAACAGGGGGGGTAAGAGGATATTTTATAAATGTGAGTTTGCCTTCTAATTCTTCGTGTTCGACTTCAAGATCTGAAAGTGCGGTATTGCAGCGAGGACACCAGTTTATCAGCCTGTTATCCCTGTATATGAGACCTTCTTCGTAAAGTCTTACAAAAACTTCTTTTACCGCCCTTGAGAGTCCTTCATCAAGGGTAAACCTCTCTCTCGACCAATCACAGGAAGCACCGAGCCTCTTTAACTGATGAATAATCTTGCCACCATATTCTTCCTTCCATTTCCAGACTCTTTCAATAAACGCGTCACGACCTATTGTATGCCTGTCGAGCCCTTCAGCAGCAAGCTGTTTTTCTACAACATTCTGTGTTGCGATACCTGCGTGGTCCACACCTGGTAACCAGAGAACTTTATCCCCGGACATCCTTTTCCATCGGCAAAGAATATCCTGGAGTGTGGTATTAAGGGCATGGCCCATGTGAAGAGAGCCTGTAATGTTCGGAGGTGGTATAACAATGCAGTAAGGATTTCCTTGAGAAACAGGGTCTGGACTGAAATAGTCCTTTGAGACCCAGAATCCATACCAGCTTTCTTCTATTCCCTTTGGATTGTAGCCTTTTTCTAAAATTCTGACCTTACCCTCTCTATCTCTTTAGATATCATCGTCTCTGCAAGGTCAGGTACAGTTTCCCAGATTACTTTTTCAACCTCTTTTGAAAGGGATTCAAGGGAGCCTTTTAACATCTCTTTGAGCATCCTCTCAACAAGGTCAGGTGCAACTTCCCATAGTATTTTCTCTACAGAATCCCTCATCAAAGGCATAAGCGAAGAAAGTATAGCCTCTTTTAAATCAAACGAGGATAATAGCGAGGATAATCTATCATGAACAGCCTTCTCAAACATCTCTTTAATCTCATCTTTTGATGGAAGTTCAACTTCTGGAACGATTGCTTGTGGAGGTACAGCCTTTTCAATTTCATACGGGATGGCTTCTTCGGGTATTGGTGCTGGCTCTTCAATTGTCACACCTTCGTCCTCTGCAGCCTCAAATACTTCTTCTGTGCCAACTTCAATTTTTTCTTCTGCTAGCCATTCTTCAACCTTTGGAATCTCTTCCATTGCCCAGAGCTCCTCTTCACCTGCTCCTGCTTCTATACCAACAGCCTCAGCTTCTGCAACTACAGCTGATATTGTAAGTGCCGCATTGATCTTGCTTATCAATTCTTGTGATTCAAATGGTTTCACCACATAATCATCTGCACCGACCTGTTTTGCAAGCTCTTCATCAATCGGTTCAAATGCCCCTGCAAGAAGTATCACCGGTATATCACGAGTGGCAGGGTCCTGTTTTATCTTTTCACAGAGCTGATAACCGTTCATTTTAGGCATCTCTATATCAGCAAGGATAACATCAGGTTTAAAAGAAGAAACCACAGCCAATGCTTCCTCGCCGTTATTCATAGCCTTGATTTCAAAATCTTCCTCTGTCAGGATAAGTTCTACTACTTTTTGTATTGTTATACTATCATCTGCAAGAAGCAGTTTATGTGCCACAATTCACCTCACAATTATCTAAGATATTATTGGAAATTTTATTGATAAGTAACGAAAAAGTCAAGGGTTTTCGTTCAGGCTTTTAGAGTAAAGTTCCTTCTTGCTCATCCTATATGTCTCAGCAACTTTTTTTACAGCCTCCTTTCTTCCAATGCCTTTTTTCATTAAAGATCTCACTTCTAAAATGACATCATCTGTTGCAAGCCTCTTCTCCTCTCCTCTGCCTTCTACCACAATGACATACTCCCCTGCTATTGTTGATTTTTTGAGTTTTTGTGATAGTTCCGGAAGATTGTCTCTGAAAATCTCCTCAAAAAATTTACTCATCTCTTTTATAACTGCTGCCTTTCTATACCCGAATATTTTCTCAATATCTGAAAGTGTTTCAAGAATCCTGTGTGGCGCTTCGTAAAAAATGAGTGTCCTCGTTTCAAGAACCAAATCGGCAAGTACCTTCCGGCGCTGGCTTTTATTGTGAGGAAGAAATCCCATAAAGGTAAATCCATGTGTTGAAAGTCCTGATACTGAGAGTGCAGCAATTAATGCTGATGTTCCAGGTATAGAAATAACATTAATACCTTCCTCTATTGCTTTTTTTATAAGTACTGTGCCGGGATCAGATATCCCGGGAGTCCCGGCGTCTGAGACGAGTGCAACAGACTGCCCTGAATACAGTCTTTCAAGAACTTGTGTGGACTTCACCTTCTCTTTTGCTCCCCAGTAGCTTATTAATGGTTTAGAAATCCCATAATAGGAGAGAAGTTTTTGTGTGTGTCTTGTATCTTCTGCAGCGATGATATCCACTTCCTTGAGAATGCGCAATGCCCTGAGGGTAATATCTTCGAGGTTACCTATTGGGGTTGAAACTATGTAGAGAGTGCCTTTCACTCTATTTTCAGCAGTTTCCTGAGTCGCCTGTCAGCTTTGACGATTTCATCAACATCATCACCAGTAAGTTCCCATGTGTATCTGTCGTCAGCTGAACGTTTTAGTTTAATCTTTACAGGTTTTTTAGGTTTTACCTGCTGAATTTCAGTCTGCTTCTTGAACTGAAAGTTTTTATTATCTTCAGAAAAAACATTACTCACAACAAAAAGAGTAATAAAAATAGATAAGGCTATTGTCAGAAAAAACCTTTTTTTAATCAATGTACCAGACTCCTTTAATGACCCCTGTATCTGTTTGTTATCGGAAAACGTCTATCCCTTCCAAACGCCCTCTGTGTTATCTTTATTCCTGGAGGTGCCTGCCTCCTCTTGTACTCACTCTTATCGATCATCCTGATAACATTCTGGACACATTCAACTTCGCAGCCGAGGGACAATATCTCGTCGAAACTCTTGTCATCCTCTATATATGCTTTTAATATGGGGTCAAGCACATGATAAGGTGGAAGCGTATCTGTATCTTTCTGGTCAGGTCTTAGTTCTGCAGAAGGCTCTTTCCGTAAGACCCTTTCAGGTATTACAGCCCTTCCCTCTTTATTATTCTTCCATTTGCAAAGCTCATATACCATGGTTTTTGGTACATCCTTTATGACCGCAAACCCGCCTGCCATATCACCATAAAGGGTTGCATATCCAACACTCAACTCTGATTTATTCCCGGTTGTGAGGACAAGCCACCCAAATTTGTTTGAGAATGCCATAAGGATATTTCCTCTTGTCCTTGCCTGGATATTTTCCTCTGTTGTATCTTCTGGTAGATTCTGGAATTCTTGTTTCAAAGCTTCAAGATAACTTTTGAATATGTTATCAATAGGAACTTCAACAACCTTTATCCCAAGATTGTCCCTGAGGGCATACACATCTTCTCTGCTTTCTTTTGATGTATAGGGAGATGGCATGAAGAGCCCTGTCACATTTTCTTTACCAAGTGCATCTACTGCAATAGATGCAACAAGAGAAGAATCAATGCCACCGCTAAGGCTTACCATAACACCTTTAAATCCATTTTTAAAGACATAATCAGATGTGCCGAGTACAAGGGATCTATATATTTCTTCTTTTGGCTCTAATACTGTATGTTCCAGAGATGATAAACGAAGTCGTGACACTCTTCTTTTTTCATAAGAAGTCTTTTCAACTGGAATACTGATTTTTTCCACAGCTTCTTTTCCAAGTTTAATCACTTCCTTTCTCCTGCGTGGTGCATGGAGCCTTCTCATCATCACCGCCTCAAGGTTTAAGTCAATAACTATGAGGTCTTCTTCAAACTGTTTTCCCCTTGCGATTACTGTCCCACTCTGGTCTATAACAATGCTGTGACCATCAAACACAAGCTCATCCTGTCCTCCAACAGTATTGAGATATGCCACGATGACCATACTGTCAAATGCCCTTACAGAAAGCATATCCTCTCTTGACTTTCCCCTGCCAATACGATAGGGTGACGCATTGATGTTGATAACCAACTCCGCGCCAGCAAGCGCCTGAAGCCTTGCAGGACCTTCTGGATACCAAATATCTTCACATATAGTAACACCCACCCATGTATCGCCAATCTTGTACATAGGACATCGTGCGTCAGCCTGGAAATACCGATATTCGTCAAACACACCATAGTTGGGGAGATACATTTTGTGGTAAGTATCGATAAGCGTTTTGTTGTAAATTATTGCGGCTGCATTATAGATATCATCTTTTCTATCAACAAAGCCCACTATTGCTGTTATGTCTCCAACATTGCCTTGAACCTTATTGAGTGCATCAAGGTTATCTTCTATAAACTGTGGTTTCAACAAAAGGTCTTCAGGCGGATATCCTGTTATTGCAAGTTCGGGAAATGTAACAATCTGCGCACCTGCTTTACTCGCTTCCTCAATGTAATAAATAATCTTTGAGACATTCCCCTCAAAATCTCCAACAGTAGGATTGATCTGTGCAAGTGCAAGCCTAAGGGTTTTCATTTATTCTCCTGTATGAATTTTCCGTGTACCTTTGGGGTTATTATATCATTAGAGCAAATTTTCAACAAAAAATCTAAATAAATATTACCCTCTCAAGACCCTCAAAATGCGTATCACTGGTTATCACTTTACAGTCTTTTTCTAAAGCTGTTGCATAAACAATGGCATCCGCCATAGGAAGTAAATATTTCAGACTTAGGTCTGCTGCTGAGAGTGCTATACTTTCACTTAACTGCATTATTGATGTCTTGTTTATCAGTGATACTGCCAATAGTGCATCTTCTTCTGTTCGTTCTTTTTTTATTTTCTTATAAACCTCATAAAGTACAATAGTGGGCGTTATTATTTTTGTAAAGTCTTTGAGATATTTTGCATATTCTGAAGCAAGAGGGCCATTGGTAAAGAATTCGATCCAACCAGAGGAATCAATAAGAAACATTACCTTTCTTTGTCCTCTCTTAAGTCTTTTGCATCCATCCCCTTTAAAAATCCTCTAAATGCTTCTAACGGTTTTTCAGGAATAAAGTAAAGTAAACCCCCTTTTACAACAGCTGTCATTTTCTGCCCACTTTTGAGATGAAGCTTCTCTCTTACATCTTTAGGTATAACTACCTGATATTTAGAAGATATTGTTGTTGTTGTCATTTATCCCCCTTTTCTTGTATCGATACATTAATTGTAAAACAAATAAGGTGTTTTGTCAATAATACAGCTC
>VGWZ01000049.1 GCA_016873595.1 Nitrospira sp. | reverse complement strand
GCAGTTGGTGGAAATAAGTATAAGCCAATTCTCTTTGTTGTAGCCATTTGTATAAAAGATGCAAAGAGGGCTGTTGATGTTTTAGCAGATGATTTTGGTCTAAAACATAAAGTATTGCTTGTTACAGAGGATTCAGCCGATGAGGTTGTTGGCAAAAAGCCAAATGGAGAGCCACTAACAGCAAGAGAAGCTGCTAAAGAGATTGGCTCTTTTGATAGTCCGTATGAGGCGGTAGTAAGCGTCCTGATGCTCAGGGAAGGGTGGGACGTGCCAGAAGTATCCGTAACCCTGCTTTTAAGAAAATTCTCATCCCCTGTTTATGGACAGCAGGTTATAGGCAGAGGATTAAGAAGAAATCTAAGAGGAAGCGATGAGCCTGAAATATGTGCGGTAATTGACCATCCTAAATTAAAACATGATTGGCTTTGGGAATTGGTTAGAGCAAAAGTAAGGTCTGATATAGGCCAAACAGAACTTTTTGGTGATGAGGATTTGCCTCCTAAAAGAAAATCTCAAGTCTTGGTAAGACCAGAAAATCTGATAGAGATACCAGAGCCTATTGAAGGAGAAGATGTTGATTTTAGTGATATTGAGACACTTGAGGATACAACCAAAGACTATCCAAACTGGAAAGAGGTTATAGCAGGCTTTAATTATGATAGACAGGTTGTGGAGATAACAAAGGTCGAATTGAGTGGCGTAAAGGGGGTATCTCTGGATAAAACGAGGAGGCTTGAAATATATACCCCTCCCGAGGTTGAATCATCTAAAGAAACAACAGAAGAAAATGGTGACCTAATAGAAATGCTTAAAAGGAATGTGCTTGATGTTGGTGTAACCTTGCTTTATGAAGCTGGGATTGGTTCTCATGAGAGGGGGTATATGTATAGTGTGCTTATGGATCACATCAGAGATAAAATGTTTAATGGAGAATCAGCAGGCTTTGCATCCAAAGACAACCTGAAATTTGCCCTTTTAAAACTGCAGGAGATTTATAGAAACTTCAGCGGTCTGCCAGGTCTTGTAGAAAGCATAGTGAGGTATAGAGATGCAGGTTAATACTCACTACGGAGATTTTGGAGACCCTAAAAAAAGTCCTTATTCAGTTGAACGATATGATTATAATTGGGAACTTGAACATATGAAGTTTCTTGAGAAGGATAAAACCGTTGCAAAGTGGACAAAGAATCATGGAATCGAGATACCGTATGTTACGGAAAGTGGAAATATAAGAAAGTATCGTCCTGATTTTTTGGTTGAGCGTATTGATGGGACAAAAGAGATTCATGAAGTTAAAGGAAGACATTTGCTTGAAAATCCTGATACATTACGAAAACGAGAAGCGGCGGAGAATTGGTGTAAAAGGCGGGGAATGAGGTTTGTTTTGGTGTCAAAGGAGAAGTCGTGATATAAAATGAAATTAAATGAAAAAGAGCTTACCAAGATCGCTCAAGGTATCAGGCTCCTCATCCTTGATGTTGACGGTGTACTAACTGATGGAAGTATTATCCTTGACAACGAAGGCAATGAATTCAAATCTTTTCATGTGCGCGATGGACATGGAATAAAAATGCTTATAAGGGCTGGAATTCACGTTGCGATTATTACAGGCAGATATTCAAAGGTTGTTGAAAGAAGGTCTCATGAGCTTGGAATTACAGAGGTGTATCAGAAATCCCATGATAAGAGAATTGCATATCGCCAATTGATTGAAAAATATTCTATTGGTGAAAAAGAGGTTGCATATATTGGAGATGATATTGTTGATATTCCCCTTTTAAAGAGATCAGGGTTTCCAGTGGTTGTTGCAGATGCTGATGATGAGGTGAAGGCTGTTGCAGCGATGATCACAAAAAACAGGGGTGGTAAGGGAGCTGTCAGGGAAATATGCGATTTTCTTCTTAAGGCAAAAGGACTGTGGGAAGATATTATAGATGAGTACTCTAAGATTTAACCTTCCGACATTTCTTACTCTGAGCAGAATTATTCTTATTCCGGTTTTTGTATTCACTGTCTATCACCATCCATTCGTTGGTGCCATTGTATTCGGTATCGCGTCAATAACAGACTTACTTGATGGGTATCTTGCAAGACGTTCAGGTGAGATAACAAAGTTCGGGATTATTCTTGACCCGATTGCTGACAAGTTTTTAGTAATATCTGCCCTGATTGTGCTCGTTGACATGGAGAGGCTCCCTGCCTGGATAGCGATTGTCATAATTGTGAGAGAGTTTCTTGTCACAGGTCTGAGGGTAGTTGCCCTTTCAAAGGATATAGTAATCCCTGCTGAGATGGGTGGAAAGATAAAGACAACTACACAGATATTCGCAGTTCTCTGTCTCATCCTGACGGGAAGTATTTATGACATCGATCTTTATGATATCGGGATAATACTTATCTGGATAGCACTCGTACTCTCTGTTATATCAGGGGTTAGGTATACAGTCTCTTTCTGGAAAAGGATATGAAAATAGCGCTCATTATAATCTTTACATTTATCTTAGGGTCAATTCCCTTTGGTGTCATCATTGCAAAGGTTAAAGGGGTTGACCTCAAGAAGGTAGGGAGTGGTAACATAGGTGCAACAAATGTCCTGAGGTCGCTTGGCAAATGGCCTGCTGCGTTAACCCTTCTTGGAGATGTGCTTAAAGGTACTGCTGCAGTTGCGATTGGGAGCTATTTTGAAATCGGAATCTTTTATGAAGGTCTTGCAGGTCTTTCAGCAATCTTAGGGCATAACTTTTCATTGTTTTTAGGGTTCAGGGGAGGAAAAGGTGTTGCGACAAGCTTCGGGGTGCTGAGTAGTTACTCTCCACAAACAGCTCTGTTTACATTTATAATATGGCTGGTGGTCGTTATACTTACAAAATATTCATCCTTGGGAGCACTTGTGTCATTTGGACTTTTGCCGGTATGCATTGCACTCTTAGACAGCAATGAAAAACTTCCTATCATCATTCTCATTACATTATTTATTATCATACGCCATATAGATAATATCCACAGGCTGATAAAAGGTACTGAAAGGAAAATAGGGCAGCGGGCATGAAAAAGCTCTTTTCTTTAATCTTTTTATCTCTCCTCCTTATCCCTGTTCTATCCTCGGGAGAAGATTTATATGAAGAGCAGCTTAATAAGGGAATCAGAAATTCAGAGCCTTACGCATATGTACTCATAAAGCAGTCAAAGGCAGATACTGCCCATGCAAAGGAGATCTTTAGAAAGGCATTACAATATTCACCTGACCTGCCCGCAGTGTATTTTGAATTATCAAAGGCAAGCTTTTCATTCTCGACAGATGGTATATTTGAATCAGTTGATTATATGCTTCAGGGTATTTCAGCATATCAGCGGAACTTCTGGTGGTCATTTACCTTGGTAGGTTCTCTGTATATGAGTTTTATCATATCCTTCATTGTCTCTATAATCATTATTATTTTCATAAGGCTCTCTAATGATCTCCAGTTGCTTTCTCATGATATAAAGGAAGTCAAGACAAAGGTACTGCTTCTCCTCGTGCTCGCATTTGCACTCACAGGTCCTATCTTTTTAATAGGTGGTTTACTCTTTATACTTGGCCTGTATCTAAAAAAACGGGATAGGATCGTTGTCTATCTCTATCTTTTGTTTCTCCTTATTTCGCCCCTAGTTTTTAAAACAATCTCGATGTTTTTTAATGCACCTGCTTCAAATGAACTCAAGGCAGTTGTCCAGGTAAATGAATCAAAGGGCAACAAATACGCTCTTTCTATGCTCAGGGACAGAAATGATGATGTTGCACTTTTCTCATATGCGCTTGCCCTGAAGAAGGAGGGGAGGTACAGTGAGGCAGCAGATATCTACAAAAAGCTCATTGTAAAAAAGCCTGAGCCAAGATTATATATTAACCTTGCAAATTGTTATGTGGGAATGAATGATATAGAGAGGGCAAAAGAATTTTATAGAAAATCGATTGAGATGAAACCTCTTCCGTCTGCTTATTATAACCTGAGCCAGGTCTTGAGAGAGAGCCTTGATTTTGTGAGAGGAGAAGAGTATTTTCTTGCTGCCCAAAGGCTGGATCGTGAGGCAGTCTCAAGGTTTCAGGCGATAGTCAGTAAGAATCCGAACAGATTTGTGATTGACGAGAGCATACCTGTTTCTACTCTATGGATATATGCTCAGGGAAGAACGAGAAATGTCTCAACCATGGGCTTATCAATAATACCATCAGCACTGATATCTATTATCGCAATTTTCCTCATGGTTCTTTTTTATATGTTGAACAGGCGTATTAAACACTGGGCGTACAGATGCAAAAGGTGCGGTACAATACTCTGTAACAAATGCGAAAAACATATCCTGTGGGGTCGCATGTGCATGCAATGTTACCGATCATTAGTAAAACTTGATGAACTTGATGCGAAAGAAAGGGTTGCAAGACTTCTCACCGTGTATGAATATCAGAAGCAGAGAAGGGACATGATAAAGATTATCTCCTATATACTTCCTGGATTGGCTCAAATATATGCGGGGGATGTCTTCTATGGCTTGCTCTTTTTATGGACATTTTTGTTTTTCCTGTGTATCCCTGTAATGAATTCACTATTTTTAACAGAGACATTCTCTTTCTCACATCTCTGGCTGAATTGGAGCTCATTAATCCTTCTGATTGCAGTATATTTTTTATCTAATATTATTACCAGACGGAGGCTTGACAAGGGATGGCTTTAAAGGGTTCACTCAAAGATTTTGCTCTTGCAGACATACTTCAGCTGATTTATTTCCAGCGTAAGACCGGTGTGCTCGCACTTGAAGGCAGGATGGATAGGGCAAGGCTTCTGTTCATCGATGGGAATATTGTAGGTGCGGAATCAAAAAGGAGGATAGAGGAAAACCGACTCGGCAAGGTGCTTGTAAAGAAAGGGATTATCAAAGAAGAAGATTTGCAATCAGCGCTTAGTGAGCAACCGAGTTCAGGTGTGAAACTCGGAAACATTCTCATGAAGAAAGGCATTGTGACAAAAGAGCAGTTACTGGAGATTATCACAGGCCAGGTCTCCGAGACTGTTATTCAGATATTTGGGTGGAAAGAAGGTATCTATGAATTTACCCCACAGGTAGTTCCTGTTGATAAGGATCTTCCGATATCATTTGATACACAGCACATGCTTATGGAAGGAATGAGAATAGTTGATGAGTGGGCTCTTATCGAAGATAAATTAACACTCGACACGGTATTCATAAAAAAAGAAGAAGGTGTCGCGGGTTTGACCGAAGAGGAAGAAGAGATTTTATTATATGTAGATGGAGAAAATGATTTAAGTACCATAATAGATATCAGCGGAAAGGATGATTTTGAAGTGTCAAAGGCTCTTATCTCCCTTATGGAAAAAAATGTGATAGTGCCTAAGGCTGCGATCCCTGTTGTTGAGCTTCCTCCGTTAGAAGAAAAGAAAACATTATTATCTTATCATTTTCTCCCTCTATGGGCTATTGTAGTCTCATGCATGGTCTCCCTGTTTCTTGTTGTTTTTCACAGGGATGACGTATTCAAAAAATTCAATGCATCACAGACAATTGAAGACTTTAGATTTATCGTAGAAGCGTATAAATTCGAACACGGTTCATATCCCAAGACACTTGATGTACTATCAAACAAATTAGACCCATGGGGAAGACCCTACATTTACAGAAGCAGTGAAAATACGTTTATTCTATTGAGCGCTGGAGCAGATGGTAAAGAGGGGACAGCAGACGATATTTACTAAAAAGATGCAAGATGCAGGATACAGGCTGCATGATAGAAAGTATCAGACATAGTGGACTGTTTCACAAATAACTTTATCCCGACTATCATTCCAATCCCGAAAGCATTCGGGAGAGGAATCTCGTTCTGAGATTGCTTCTCCCAACCTTCTGTCGGGATCGCAGTGGCAGTGTATAGAAGTGTTAGGGACAGTACACTAGGACATCGGTTTTTGAAATCATGAATCGTGCATCGTGTATCATTAAATATTTATGAGACAGGACAATAATAGTAGGGCGGTAGTTCTCCTTAGCGGTGGAATTGATTCTTCAACAACACTTGCAGTTGCACAATCTGAAAAACATGCGTTGTATGCCCTGAGTTTTGATTACAATCAACGGCATAAGATAGAACTCGATTCTGCAAAAAAGGTTGCTTTATCTATCGGGGTTCAGAAACATCTCATTATAAAATTTGACCTCAGAGCTATCGGGGGATCAGCCCTTACATCGGAAATGGAAGTCCCAAAAATCAGGATACAGGATTCAGGATTCAAGATTCAGGATGAAAAAAATCATGCATCTGGCATCGTGCATCATGCATCTTCGATAGTCCCTATCACTTACGTTCCTGCCCGCAATACGATATTTTTATCGTTTGCCCTTGCATGGGCAGAGGTTCTTAAGGCAGAGAGTATTTTTATAGGTGCAAATGCCATAGACTATAGCAGTTATCCTGATTGTAGGCCGGAGTATCTCAGGGCATTTGAGGAGATGGCAAACCTTGCAACAAAAGCATCTATTGAGGATAGATTGAGGTTTATCATAAGGGCGCCTCTTATCGCAATGAAAAAATCAGAGATAATAAAAAAGGGTCTTGAGCTCGGACTTGATTATTCATTGACATGGAGCTGCTATGACCCGCGACCTGGAGAAGTTCAAAGTTCAAAGTTCAAAGTTCAAAGTTATAAAGAAGATAGCTACGAACGCCAAACGCCCAAATCCGAACTTATTCCCTGCGAAAGGTGTGATAGTTGTTTTTTTAGAGCAAAGGGATTTAAAGAGGCAGGCATGAGAGATCCTTTAATCAAAGGTGACAATGAAAAAACTGAAAGTTGATTTCGATGAGATCCAGAAAGCTATGGAAGATGTGGTGAGGGATTCATTTGATTACTTCCTTGACCTTGAGACAGGTGAAATCATGTCCCTTTCAGAGGATGTGTTAAGCGTGATGAAATCAAATCTGCATGAAGACGAGTATGATGAGATAGGTGATGACATAGAGTATATAGAGTTTGATGAAGAACCTGAACTGCCTGAGTGGATGGAAGATGAGATGGAGATGATTATGGAGATTCTTTTCAACGAAGAGAGATATGTCCGTATTCCGGAACGACAGTCAGGAGAAGCATATATAACCATGAAAAATTTCTCAGAAACTCTTTCTGACCATCGACTTAAAGAAAAGCTATCGGCTGCACTTAACGGGAAAGGCGCATTTGCACGATTCAAGAGCGTTCTGATTGATTATCCAAAGGAAAGAAAAAGATGGCATGGATATAATGCAAAGGCAATGAAAAAAGCAATCATTGATTGGTTGGGGTCTCTGGGGGTAAAGATAGAACAAACCTATTTAAAAAGGAAAAAGGAGGGGGCAGGCTATGTCAGAGAGATTGATTTATGAAGAGTTTGTGAAAAAGGCAATTGTCAGTTTAAGGAAAGAAGGATACAAGGGTATTCATTCTGTATACTCTGGATTTAATAGTGCATTTAAGAAATATTTTGATGGTGAAAATCCTGTTGAGGTGACGAACAAATTAGCTCAGGAAGGGAAGATCATAGTGAGGCCTGTCAAAGGTGGCGTGATGCTTTATCTACCCGATGAAGCTCCCGCTTTAAGGACTTTAGCCGATGAAGCATTAAAAAAGATGGGATTATGAAGCTCAAATTTCTCGGAGGAGTCAGGACAGTTACTGGTTCTTGTTTTTATCTTGAAATCAGTAAGTGTAAAATTCTTGTTGAAGCTGGGATGTATCAGGGTGAAAGCGCTGATGACGTGAACAGGGCAGCTCTTCATATTCGACCCGAAGAGATTGAGTACATCTTTATCACACATGCCCACATAGACCACTCTGGAATGCTTCCCAAGATTGTCAAAGAAGGCTTTAGAGGTAGGATCATTGCAACGTCTGCAACAAGAGATCTTCTTGAGATGATGCTTTATGATTCTGCACATATCCAGCAAAGTGATACAGAGTGGCTTACAAGAAAGGCTCTGAGGGCGGGGAAACCACCTGTTTCCCCGCTTTATACCGCAGATGATGTCAAAAACGTCATTCCGCTTTTTGATATAAAACCATATGATAAGATATTCAATCTCGGAAATGGCATTAAATACAGATTTCTCGATGCAGGTCATATACTCGGCTCAGCGACACTTGAATTGTGGTTTCAGGATAGTGAGAAGGAGAAGAAAATTGTCTTTTCCGGTGACATAGGGAAGAAAGGTAACCCCATAGTCAAAGATCCATTTACCCCTCGAGAAGCAGATTTTATCTTAATTGAATCAACCTATGGAAACAGGCAACACAAACCCTTAAAAGAGAGTATAGATGAGTTGACAGAAGCGATAAAAACAACCTTTAAAAAAGGCGGTAATGTCTATATACCATCATTTGCAGTCGGAAGGACTCAGGACTTACTGTATATCCTGAATAATCTTGTCCGCGAAAAAAGGCTCTACAGGATTGATGTATATCTCGATAGCCCACTTACAGAAGAGGTAACTAAGGTATATCTTGCACATCCGGAATGTTTTGATGACGAGGCGAGAAGGTTCTTTTCAGTTAAAAATACGGATGATTCTATCAGGTTACATTTTGTGCAGAATGTGAATGAATCAATGGCATTAAATAGGATTAAATCAGGTATCATTGTGATTGCAGGAAGTGGTATGTGCGAGGGTGGCAGGATAAAGCATCATCTGAAACATAATCTTTGGAGGCCTGAGTGCAGTATCATTTTTGTAGGATTTCAGGCAAGAGGTACACTCGGGCGAAGGATTGTAGATGGAGCAGAAAGGGTAAAGATGCTCGGAGAAGAGATAGCAGTGAAGGCATCTATCTTTACAATAAATGGTTTTTCTGCACATGCAGACCTTGCAGAGCTCATCGAGTGGCTCTCAGATTTTGAAGGTTCACCAGAGGTATTTGTGGTACATGGTGAAGAAGAAGTGTCAGTATCTTTTGGTGAAGCCATAAGAGAAAGATTTGGTTATACAACACACGTACCCCGGAAGGGTGATGTTTTCGAACTGTAGCCTAAAGACTTAACCCGAAGTATTCATAAACTATGTATGAAGACAGGCAGGTCATAGCATTTTCGCTCATTCTCGTCCCCCGATATACATCGGGAGACTCCGAGGTGAATTCTTTTTTCTAAAGAATTCAAAACCGCTCAAATACTATGACCTGCCTGTCTTTGTACGAATTTAAAGATATTACACTATTAACCCAATGCATTATTTAGGATTGACATTTATAAGCAATGAATCAGGTCACAGAAGATACCTTTGAACAGGTTTTACATATCTTTAAAGAGTCATCACTCATTGACCTTCGAGAGACAACCTTTATAGACCCCTATGGCATGGTCGGTCTTCTTGAAATAGGAGAACTTTTGAAATCTAAGGGTATTCGTAAGACTCTTAGTCTTCCGGAATCAGAGGAAGTTCTCAAATATCTTGAAAGAATGGACTTCTTTAAATTCATTGATAGATATTTCACCCTTGAACCTTCTCAACCGCACCTGTCAGAAAAATATCATAGAAGTTCATATTCTGATGTGCTCCTTGAGATCACGCCGATAGAAAAATCAGATGACATCCATTTTATTGTCGGCAAGGTGAGAGACCGTTCTCATGCAATCCTTATAAAACATCTACACTATGATGAACGGGCAATCAATAGCTTTATCGTTTCCCTTTCAGAGGCATGCCAGAATATCATTGAACACAGTGAAAACAAGGGATTTGTGGGGATACAGAAATACTATTTCCAGAGTCTCAACAAAAATGTGGTGAAGATTGCAGTTATGGATGTGGGTATTGGTTTTAGAAACTCCTTATCCGAAAGATTTTCGTTAAAAGACGACCTTGAAGCAATAGAAAAAGGGTTGCTTCACGGTGCTTCGCGTTTTCCTGAAAAGGGGAGAGGATATGGATTGACTGCAGTAAGGCGGTTTGTGAAACAATGGGAGGGTAAACTCTCCATCCGTTCAGGGACTGCAAAGCTTTCGATCATACCTCAATGGGCAAGAGGAAAAGCAAAGGAACGTAACCTTACTTATTTTCCTGGAGCACAGATAAATATCATGCTGCCAGAAATTTAATACTTACCGAAAGCCTTTCATAGGCGATGGGATCAGTTTTTTGCTCATTCTCAGAAGGCATCCGGCCTTCTTCCGAGGTTTTCGCTCGCTCGGACATCATGTCCTCGCTGAGCAGCGAAAAAAGCCGCTCAAAACTAATCCCATTGTCTAAGACACAGCTTGCCTTTTTTCATTAAGCGAAAATAAATATCGTGCTGTCTCATTTTACCCTTGACAAATCCTTTACTTTATGATTCAATTGAATCAGTTGAAATAAGAGAAGCAGACGTGAATAATGTTCACAAAAATATGATGCCTCCGGAAGGCCAGAAACTCTACTTAGTAACCTTTGAGTTCTCTACCGGAGAGCAGAAAACTAAATTTAAGAAGGGGTTTAAGGCAGAGAGTGAAGAAAGTCTGAAAAAGGACATCGAGAGATATCTTCTGGAATATTATGGGTTTAAAAATTCTTCTGAGGACGAGATAAAGTCTTTATCGTGATGATGGCCTTGCTGTTAATCTGGTGGATTGGAGAGAAATTACGAGCTACGAGGAACTTATTTTCGAGTCTTCCAAGGTGGTGTGAGTTAAAATAAATTTCCTATTGTCATTGCGAGGTCGCATCGACCAAAGCAATCTCAGGAAGTGGGGGTAAATGGATAAATTGCAAGAAGTAGAAAAAATTTACAAAGAAATTGCTGAGGAAGATAAAAAGCTTAGTGAAAATTTTCTGAGTATCAGTCTTGAGACAATAGAAAAATATGAACCTCTTAATCCTTAGTTTTATAAAAATGAAAATGTTCCACTCTTTTTAAAAGAGGGGTTAGGGGAGATTACAGAAATAATTCCAAATAACAAAATGAAGGAATTCACAAAACAGCAAATTGAAGTTTTTCTAAAAAAGTTTTAAAGGAGAAAAATATGTTGACTAATCACAAATTGATAATCGGAAACTGTATGAGTATGGAAGAAATTCATGACGAGA
>VGWZ01000048.1 GCA_016873595.1 Nitrospira sp. | reverse complement strand
GTTAAAATCTCTATAATTATATCAGAAATTGTTTCTAAAGATTTTAAAAGAAAACACTGTGGAGTTATTCTAGATATAAAAATTTAATTGGCTAAAAATCGATTTTCAGCTAATATAACGAAATAAAAGTGTGGGCATTTTGGCTGTTAAGATGAAGGAGGAATTTTTTGGAGCTCTTAGTTGTAATCATAATAATTCTTGTTCTGTTTGGCGGATCGAGATTGCCTGAGATCGGCAAGGGGTTAGGAAAGACAATTAATAATTTCAAAAGAGGTATGTCGAGACCTAAAGAAACAGACATAAAAGCTAAAGAGGATAGAGAAAAAAGAGATTGAGTTACTGATTGAGATTGAAAAATTGAAAAAAAAGAGCAATGGTAGAAATAGTGATTAATTAATTGAATAGAGAGATGCTTTTCAAAGACAGATAAAATCGGGACGTGGTTGTCCCGATTTTATCCCAAGATATAGTATTCAGTGACTGTGGGCGTGTTCTTCTTCCTCTTCTTCCTCTTCGTATCCTGAGAACATTGCCTTTATGTGTGCAAGAGGTGTGTGTCCAAGGGTAGCCAGGTAGAAATGAACCACAATAAATGCACTGAAGAATATGAAGAGCAGTACGTGTATCATGGATACTATTTGTATCCCGCCCACGAGGTTAATCCATTTAGAGAAGAGTTTTGGATCCCACAGGAAAAGTCCGGTGATGATCTGGACAGGAATAAGTGATGCCATGATCATCAGATATGATATTTTTTGCATGGGGTTGAATTTATTGTCTGGTGTAGGATGGTGGGGATTGGGGTCTCCGACAAAAATCCCATAGCCATAAAATTTTGCCTGACGAATACTATCCTTTGTAAATTGAATCGGATGGGTTATTGGAGGAAAATATATTTTTATTTTGAATGTTAACAGATAATAGAAGAGCCATATGAAGTAGTTCGCTATGAGAATAAACCCAGTCCAACTGTGGATATCAACAGCAGTCTCAAATGAAAACAACTTGATGATATTCCCGTATCTCATCTGAATCCCTGTAATAATCAGAATGATAAAACCTAAAGCATTGATCCAGTGCCAGATCCTTATCGGTATTGGATGAAGATATATTCTTATCATTTCTTACCTCCCTTCCCCATCTTTCTCAAATGCCTGAGGGGAGAAGTGATTATTCTCAATGTAATATGACCTATCGGAACAGCTACCCCACCAATTAAAGCTATAATGAACAGATAATCCAGGAGCCTTACATTAGAACTGCCTAGTGCATAAAACTTGCTGACCGGTAATATGGAGTATACAGAGCCAATTACTTCCTGCTTTGCATTAAAAACCGTCGGCATTCCATCAGCCTTGAAAAGCACGATCGAGACATTTTTGAAGTAGCTGGAGTCTGCACGATGACACTGTTCACACTCTTTTATTGCTTTAGTTTTGACCGCAATCTGGTGAGCTTCAGTGCCTTTTTGGACATCCATTCTTCCTATGAAGGTAACATTCGCACCCTTCCCATTAAGCTGCCGGACCATATCCCACAACTCTTTCCCGTCAATACTTCCGTCACCATTGGTGTCTATCTTTTTTATCAGTCCAGCGGCATCGGTACCGAGGAGCTTTAACACCTCTTCCTCCGGGAAAGGCTTTCCTGTTTTCTTATCATAGAGGCTGAGATAAACTCCCCGTTTTGCATCGGTGGTATGACAGGTGGCACAGGATACGCTATCAAGATGAAGCCCCGCAAAGGTAGACGTTCTTATTGGAGGATTGTATAGCCACTTCTTATGGAGGCCCTCAGCGTCTTTATGGCATTTGAGGCATGTATCTCTCATTTTCGTTGTCCTTGCAGTAATTTTCACATCATGTGAGCTGTGACAGGAAGAACAGGTAGGAGCATTTTCCTTCCCTTTTGTTATCGCCTCACCATGAACACTCGTTTTGTAAATACTGTCAATCTCACCATGGCATTTATTACAGGAAACTAATCCCAGGTCTGGTGTCACCTTTGTAACTGAATGTGAGCCATGGCAGTCTGTACATGTGGATGATTTGAGATTACCGCTTTTAAGCTGGGAAAGATGAATACTTTCTTCATACAGTGTATTCGCATCCTGATGACACTTCTTGCATATATCTGAAGCAGCTATGGAATAATGGCGCTTGCTATCAAAAACCCTCTTCGGGTGATCAGTCTTAGAAAAACCAGCATGACAGGCACTGCACGGGAGTTTGCCATGAACGGATTTCATGATAACTGATTCATCTACAGTAAGCGGGAGCGACTCCCCGTTCTTAAGAGACATGGTGAGTTTATGTTTATGACAGGTCAGGCAGTGCTGGTTTTCTTTTACAACGGCCTTCAATTCTGACATGCGCTTGATCGAATGTGAACCATGACACTCAACACAGGTAGGTGCTTTGGCTATTGTTATCACACTGGCGTGAATTGGTTTTTTCTTAAGCTGTGCATCTGTATGACACATTGTGCAGGACTTGGAGACAGTTGCGGTAAACTCCTTTTTATTCTTGAAAGTCCTGAAGGGGTGTGCGGTCTTTGAAAAACCGGTGTGGCAAACACTGCATGGAAAGTTACCATGCACAGAGTTTTTCAGGAGCGATTCATTTACAGAAAGAGGCAATAATTCGCCACTGCTCAGTTTCATGCTCAGGTCGTATTTGTGGCAGGTGAGGCAGTATTGGTTATCACTTATACGAGTCTTCCACTCTGCTATGCGCTTTATATAATGTGCACCATGACATTCGCTACATGAAGGGGCTTTTGTCTGAGTGATTAAATAACCGTGCATAGGTTTTTTCTTGAGCATCTCATTTGGGTGGCACATCGAGCATACCTTGGAGGCATTTGCTGTATACTCCTTCTTGCTGTTAATTTTTTTTACCCGGGGGTGATTTGCCATTGATATATCCGTGTGACAGCCAGCACAGCTGAAGGGGTTATGGACAGAGCTTGCAAACTCATCGCCATTTATATACAAAGACAATACTTCTTTATTTTCCAATGTCTTTGTTAAATTTTTATTTAAATGACAGCCGATACACATCTGGGCATCAGGCGAAAGAGCGCCTTTTGCCATGATGGAGTATACAGGGATAATTAAGAAAACAAAAAATAGGGCTATCAAGATCTTCTTTCTTTTACTCATCATACCCCCCCCTAAGAGTAATTATGTAATTAATGATATATCAAAGTTTGGAGACGGGAAAACTTTAGCATAGATAAATGGAGAAATGCAAGTGTTATCTTCAAAAAAGACAGGTTCTCTTCGCTTGGGGTTGTAGTAGCAATTTTTTGACACGCATACCCCTTTCCCGTGTAATTTTGTTATAGTTCATGTGAGTTCATTTGGTTCTGGAGTGAGTATATGATATGTCCGACAAACAGTGAGCATAATGAGTGCTTTAAAAGCAGACAGTATGAAGGTAATGATTGGTGATTCCCTATAAAGACAATAACCCTACAGCCTTATTTCCTTTCGTGACAATAGGAATTGTCCTTCTCAATATAGTTGTTTTTTTATATCAGATTGCCTCTCCATCGGGCACAGAGAAGATTGTTTTTTCATACGGTGCGATACCTCATTATATCGTCACGTTTGATAAAGTCCAGCCAATACATCCGGTATTGACAATTTTTTCTGCCATGTTTATGCATGGCGGTGTTTTCCACCTTGCAGGGAATATGCTTTACCTATGGATTTTCGGCGACAATATAGAAGATCAACTGGGCCACTTAAGGTTTATTATCTTTTACATCTTCTGTGGGATTGTTGCTGCCTTTGCCCAAGTGATCACGAGTCCTGATTCCTTCACTCCTATGATAGGGGCAAGCGGTGCCATCTCAGGCGTTCTTGGGGCTTACCTGCTTCTTTTTCCCAGGGCATTGGTACATACACTAATATTTTTAGTGTTTTTTGTAACAATGGTAAAGATTCCTGCCTTGATAGTTATTGGATTTTGGGCTATTATACAATTTATTAACGGCTTAATAAGTACAGGTTTTACTCGAGAAGGAGGAGTCGCATGGTTTGCTCATATAGGAGGATTCATAACAGGTCTCTTTACTATAAAATTATGGCTGCCGAGGAGGAGTAAACAGTGATTGTAATATGTCCTAAATGCAAAATAAAACTGAAGATTGATGAAGGGAAACTCACGTCTGAAGGCTCACGGTTTAAATGTCCCAGTTGTAGTACGGTCTTTCTTGTAAAAAAGCCCTTAGACATACCTAAAAGGGCAATAGATAGTAATAAAATTCTTGTGGCCCACTCAAATCCTGCTCTTATGGATAAAATAATCACGCTCCTCACTAAAGAAGGTTATCAGACAGTTACCGCGTCTGATGGAATAGATGCAATGGTAAAGGCAATGAAAGAACTCCCTTTTCTTACAATTATTGAGGTGGCTCTTCCAAAGATTTACGGTTTTGAGGTATGCAGAAGGGTGAAGTTAAGGTCGGAAACAAAGGAGATCAGGGTTATTCTTGTTGCTTCGGTATACGATAAAAAAAGATACAGGAGAGAGCCAGAATCCCTTTACGGTGCTGATGACTATATTGAGGACCACCACCTTTCAGAATTTCTTCTCGCAAAGATAAATGCGCTAAAAGGCGTAAAACCTGAAGAAAAGAAAGAAGAGATTGAGAAGCCAGAAGAAAAGTTGATACAAAAAAAGGAAGAAGTGTTTGAACAAAAAGTGGAGCCCCAGATAACGACGCAACAGGTTATCACAGAACTGCCACTCCTTGACGAGAGAATAGAGAAGGCGAAAAGGCTTGCAAGGACTATCATATCAGACATATACCTCTATAACACTATGAAAGTGGAAGAATCTATCAGAAATGGTAATTTCTATACTGCCTTCGCTAAAGAAATAAAAGAGGGTTTGAAACTTTACGAAAATAGAGTTTCACAAGAAGTGAGAGCCATAAGCGATTTCTATAAAGAAGCAATCGAAGGTTTCATAGAAAATAAAAAGAAGGATATATAGCTTAAAATATTTAGAAAATAAATGAATTTTAAAGATAAATACAAATATTTATTGATTTTTAGTACTTTTTAACCATTAAAAGCCTTTGCTTTCTATAACCTTTCCTTATTATAATTAGCACTCACTTACATTGAGTGCTAACAAAACAAAAATCCCATATAAAGAAAGGAGAAAAGTGCTATGAAATTTAAACCACTTAGAGACAGGGTATTTGTCATGTACTCCTCAGAAGAAGAAAAAACAGCAGGGGGTCTTTATATTCCTGATGCTGCAAAGGAGAAACCTCAGAAGGGTACAATAGTAGCAGTAGGTGCAGGCAGGGTTACAGATGACGGCAAACGTCAGCCTATGGAGGTGAAAGCAGGGGATACGATTCTTTTTGATAAGTATTCAGGCTCTAAGATCAGGATTGATGAGGAAGAGTTCCTTATCATCAGGGAAGAAGATATCTTAGGAATTCTCGAAGGTTAAAAAATTTTAAGATTACATAAGGAGGTTCAAACAAATGGCTAAACAGCTTATTTTTGACGAGGCAGCAAGAAGCTCTATACTCAGAGGGGTGAGTATGCTGACTGACGCAGTGAAGGCTACTTTAGGTCCAAAAGGAAGGAATGCAATCCTTGATAAGAAATTTGGCGCACCAACAATAACAAAGGATGGTGTTACCGTTGCAAAAGAGATTGAGCTGAAAGATTCATGGGAAAACATGGGTGCCCAGCTTGTGAGAGAGGTTGCATCAAAGACATCTGATGTAGCAGGTGATGGAACGACCACAGCAACTGTTCTTGCACATGCTATTTATAGAGAGGGAGCCAAGAATGTTACCGCAGGCGCAAATCCGATGGACCTTAAGCGGGGGATTGAGAAGGCAGTAGGCGTAGTTGTGGAGGAACTGAAGAAACTGAGCAAACCTGTACAGGATAAAAAAGAGATAGCGCAGGTCGGTACAATCTCTGCAAATAATGATCCATCCATTGGAGAACTCATTGCAGAGGCAATGGACAAAGTTGGTAAAGATGGAGTAATCACGGTAGAAGAAGCAAAGAGCATGGCAACAACACTCGATATTGTTGAGGGTATGCAGTTTGACAGGGGATATATATCACCATATTTCATCACTGACCCTGAAAGGATGGAATGCGTTCTCGAAGATGTATTTATTCTCATCCATGAGAAAAAGATATCGAGTATGAAGGATCTTCTCCCGATACTTGAGCAGATTGCGAAGATGGGGAGACCTCTATTAATTCTTGCTGAGGAAGTGGAAGGAGAAGCCCTTGCAACACTTGTAGTGAACAAACTCCGTGGAACACTTCAGGTATGTGCGGTGAAGGCACCAGGTTTTGGTGAAAGACGCAAGGCAATGCTCGAGGACATTGCTGTTCTTACTGGTGGTACAATGATATCGGAAGACCTCGGGATAAAGTTAGAGAACGTAAAGCTCTCTGATCTTGGAAGGGCAAAGAAGATTAATATAGACAAAGAAAATACAACTATTGTTGAAGGCGCTGGAGACCCATCAAAGATTCAAGGAAGGGTTAAACAGATAAAGACACAGATAGAAGATACAACATCCGACTATGACAGGGAGAAACTCCAGGAAAGACTTGCAAAGCTTGTTGGTGGTGTTGCGGTAATCAATGTTGGTGCAGCAACAGAAACAGAAATGAAAGAGAAGAAGGCAAGGGTTGAAGATGCCCTTAATGCAACAAGGGCTGCTGTTGAAGAAGGTATTGTTCCTGGCGGAGGTGTTGCATTTCTGAGATGTCTCCCTGCACTCAAGACCCTTAAACTCGAAGGTGACCAGCAGATAGGTGTTGACATAGTGAAAAGGGCACTTGAAGAGCCAATTCGGCAGATAGTGAACAATGCTGGTATGGAAGGCTCTGTGGTAGTCGAGAAGGTGAAGCACTCAAAAGAGATTAACGTCGGCTTTGACGCAGATAAAGAAGAATATGCGGATATGATGAAGACAGGGATTATTGACCCTACTAAGGTCACAAGGTATGCCCTTCAGAATGCAGCATCGGTTGCTGCATTAATGCTCATGACCTCTGTAATGGTCACAGATATACCTGAGGAAGAAAAAGCTCCGAAGATGCCGCACGGTGGCATGGGCGGAGAGATGTACTAAAAACAGAGATTAGAGATTAACTTAGGAGTTAATAGTTAACAAAGAGGGGCGTATTGAATACGCCCCTCTTTGTTAAAAAGTGATAATGGGCACTCTCCTTAATTTTTAATATCTTAAGGTAAAATAAAGTCTATTTTCTACCCACCGAGATAAGCCTTTTTTACCTGTTCATTGTTCAGTAACTCTTCACCTTTACCCTCAAGAGCTATTCTTCCATTTTCGAGGACGTAACCCCTGTGTGAGAGCTTGAGTGCTGCGCGGGCATTCTGTTCGACAAGGAGAACTGTAACGCCTTCTCTGTTAATCTCATTTATTGTTTTAAATATCTTGCTCACGATGATAGGGGCAAGGCCAAGGGAAGGTTCGTCGAGGAGCAAAAGTTTTGGATTGGACATAAGAGATCGGCCTATTGCAAGCATCTGCTGTTCTCCGCCACTCAATGTGCCTCCGAGCTGTTTATGTCGTTCTTTCAGAACAGGGAAAAGTTCAAAGACTTTTTCTAATTGAGTTGCTAATTCTTTGTTTTGGGTTGTTTGTTGTCGGTTTTTAGTTGTTAGTTTTTTGAAAACTGACAACTGATCACTGACAACTGAATATGCGCCCATCTCAAGATTCTCTTTTACCGTGAGCTTTGGGAATATCCTTCTTCCCTCTGGTACCTGACTGATACCCATTTTTACGATACTGTGTGGAGAAATCCCTTTGATACTTTTCCCTTCAAACATAATGTCACCGGAGAGAGGCTTCATAATACCCGATATTGTCATAAGGGTTGTTGATTTGCCTGCACCATTATTTCCGATGAGACAAACAATTTCTCCATATTTTATTTCGATATTGATACCCTTCAAAGCCTCGATCTGCCCGTAGAATGTATGTATGTTTATAAGTTCAAGCATAAAATTATCAGTTTGTTATATGCATGAGCCTTTTTGTTTTGTGACCATAGACTGATGGCTATCGACTATCAACTGTTTTTCAATGTTCTCTTCCAAGATATGCCCCTATAACCATCGAGTCTTTTCTTATATCTGCTGGTAGTCCTTCTGCTATCTTTACGCCGTGATCAAGCACAACGATCCAGTCAGATATCCCCATAACTACTTTCATATCATGTTCTATGAGCAAGATTGTCTTACCCAGTTTTTTAAAATTTCTTATAAGGCTCATAATCTCTGATGTTTCCTGTGGGTTCATCCCTGCTGTAGGTTCGTCAAGCAATATCAGGGATGGTTCTGTTGCCAGCGCCCTCGCAATTTCAAGTCTTCTCTGCGCACCGTATGGGAGGTTTCCAGAAATAGCGTCAGGATAGTCCGATAGACCGACAAGTCCGAGATATTCTATGGATTTCTCTCTTACAACTTTCTCCTCATCACGAAATCTTTTCCAACGAATTATCGAGCCAATAAGACCTGAACGTGTCTTGTGATGCTGTGCAACCATTACATTTTCTATAACAGACATCTCTCTGAAAAGTCTGATATTCTGGAATGTCCTTGAGATACCCAATCTCACGATACGGTGCGGTGGAAGGCCTGTAAGTTTGGTACCGGAGAAATAGAGATCTCCTTTTGTAGGGTTTGAGAGCCCGGTGAGACAGTTAAAAATTGTTGTTTTTCCTGCACCATTTGGGCCTATGATACTCATTATGATACCTTCCTTTACTTTGAAAGTTACCTCTTCAACAGCCTTAATACCACCAAAATACTTTGAGAGTCCCTTAACCTCTAAGAGATACACCTTTTCCTCCAAGTAACCCCTGCGGCCTGAAGATCATCAGAAGTACAAGACCGCCACCGAGTGCGAGCATCCTGTAAAGTTGAACCTCACGGAGAATCTCAGGGAGAATGACCAGGATAGTTGCACCTAAAATGACACCAGGAATGCTCCCAAGCCCACCGAGGATAACCATGCTTACTATCAGTACAGATTCCATGAATGTAAAACTTTCAGGGGATACGAATTGCATCTTCCCTGCAAAGAGAGCGCCTGCAAGTCCAGCCCAGAAAGCACCAAAAGCAAATGAATAGAGTTTGTACATGGTGGTGTTTATGCCCATAGCAGAAGAGGCAATTTCATCTTCTCTTATCGCTACCCATGCCCTCCCTATCCTTGAGGAATAGACCCTCCTTGTGACAAAAACAGTCAGGATCACCAATGACAGGACAAAGCAGTAATAATAGGAAAGTTTTCCGAGAGATACAGACATAATTACAGGAGGGGCAATTCCTGGAATTCCATTTGGACCCATGGTGACACTATCCCAATTGTTAAGGATGAGACGAACGATTTCACCAAATCCAAGAGTAACAATCGCAAGATAGTCACCCCTCAGCCGCAATGCAGGTATTGCCAGAAAGAATCCGGAAACCGTAGTAAGTCCTATAGAAAAAGGTAAGGCTGACCAGAAATCAAGTCCAAATTTTGTATTCATAATAGCGTAACTGTAGGCACCTATTGCATAAAATGCGACAAACCCGAGGTTCAGAAGGCCTGCAAAACCAACGATAATATTCAGCCCGAGTGCAAGAATTATGTAAATACCTGCAAGAATTGCCACATCAATGAGGTAGTCTGTGGTAATAAAAGGAAGGATAAAAAGAAATATGATCGAAAGGGAACGAATAATATGCACTGATGGAGCAGAGAATAGCCCTGTAGCTCGTATTTTGTTGTGGAAAGTCTGTAACCCTTCAATAACTATCTTTTTATAACTGAAAAGGAATTTAAAAAAAATAATCGAAATTAAAAGAACTGCAAAAAGGATTATTGCGGCACGCAGCCCGTTAAAAGGGAGAAAAAGCAAGGCAAACCATAGTGCGACCACTAATGGCTTTATGCCGAAAAACTTTTCTTTCTTTTTTTCTCCTGGCACTGTATTCATATTTTTTCTTTCATCCTTAAACCTTTTCCAGTTCAGCCTTGCCAAAAAGCCCGCCTGGTTTCATAAGTAATATTAAGACCAGAATGATGAAAGCATAGGCATCTTTGTACTCACTTGATATATAACTCGCACCAAGACTTTCGACAAGCCCGAGCAGGAGGCCTCCAAGCATCGCACCACGTATGCTGCCTATTCCACCGAGAACAGCTGCAGTAAACGCCTTTATCCCCGCAACATACCCTATGTAATAGTTGACGAGACCGTAATACATAGCAACCATAAGTCCTGCGATCGCAGCGAGACCTGAACCTATGATGAAGGTGACCGAGATAACCGTATCTATGTTTATGCCCACAAGAGAAGCCATTATCTTATCCTGTGCAACAGCGCGCATTGCTTTTCCTATTTTCGTCTTTCTCACAAATAAACGGAGGAATACCATCACTATCGCAGAGGTGAGTATGATAAAGAACTGGAGGTAGGTCATGCTCACTGACATAAATGTAATGGTAGAGGTTTCAAAAAGATGCGGGAATACTTTATCGGTAGCACCTTGTGTGAGCATTACATAATTCTGAAGGAATATGGATACACCAATTGCACTTATAAGCGGACTTAACCTGGGAGCCTTTCTCAGAGGCTTATAGGCGATCTTTTCCATTGTGAACCCATAGGAAGCGCAAAAGATTATCGATAGAAAAAAGGTAAGTATCAAGGAAAGAGGAAGGCTGTAGGATGTCAGACCTATAGCAGTAAAGAAGACCATGAGGATGATGCCAAGATAAGCGCCGAGCATATAGATCTCACCATGGGCAAAGTTGATGAGTTCAAGGATGCCGTAGACCATGGTATAACCGAGTGCGATAAGAGCGTATACGCTGCCGAGTGTAAGTCCATTTACCAGTTGCTGGAGGAGCATATAGAATTTTAGCAGAAAGAAACAACGTTTTGGAGGCAATTGAAAAAAATGATGCCCTTATTATAAAGAATTTTTGAATAATCCCCTTTATTTATTTTAAACTTATAGAAAGCAGGGATGGAATAAATGCTTAAAGATTATTTTCTTGGTCTCTCGTTGAATAAAAAATTAATCGGGATGATGCTTTTCCTT